>JBJKPJ010000336.1:0-13272 GCA_046706605.1 Bathyarchaeia archaeon
CACCTGTATCATAGCCAACGCCCGAAAAACCGCCGAACTTTACGGCTTCCAGGAAGTGATAACGCCACATGTGGAACCGTTGGAGCTGCTTAGTGCCAAGTCAGGCGACGAAATCCGTCAACGAATGTTCATCTTCAAAGATCTTGGCGAGCGGCAAGTGGCTTTGCGACCTGAATTTACCGCCTCAATCGCACGGCTAACCACAACGACTATGCGAAACGAGCCTAAACCGCTTCGACTATTCTCCGTGGGCACGGTTTACCGCTATGATGAACCGCAACATGGCAGGTACCGGGAGTTTTGGCAGTCCAACTTTGAAATAATGGGCTCCGCTAAACCTGAAGCCGACGCAGAAATCATTTTGCTCACCAACAGTCTGATGGGCGCGTTGGGCTTGAAGGGGTACGTTTTCAAAATTGGCAACATCGGAGTAATTCGTGGCATCTTAGACCAAGACGGCGTGGACGAGAAAACCCAAAATATCATCCTACAGCGGATGGACAAAAAAGAGTACGACGAAGCCCTTAAACTCGTCAAGTCCGAGAAATGCCGCCAAATGCTGCGAGGTTTAATCGACATAAAATCTAACGATTGGCTAGATGCAGTGGAGCAAATCCAAAGCTACGTCGCAGGCTACCTTAAAGCTAAAGAGGCAGCTGAGAACCTTGCAGAAGTTCTCAAACTCATAACCCAAAGTGCCCCTGAAATTGCCGTCGCAGTGGAACCCGCGTTTGCTCGAGGATTGGAATACTACACAGGCATGATTTTTGAAGTCTATATCCCACAGTTGGAAATTGCGTTGGGCGGCGGCGGACGATACGACAAGCTCATTGAGGCTTTTGGCGGTGAATCTTCGCCTGCAGTTGGTTGCGCTCATGGAATTGACCGCATTGCTATCGCGTTGCAGACGCAAAAGGCTACTGTTTCGGAGAAAACCGAAAAAACCGTGACAGTGATTCCTATAACTGAAACGTTAAAGGTTGAGGCACTCAAAATTGCTCAATCCTTGCGTGTCCAAGGCGTGGCAGTGGAGTTTGAGGTCATGGGCAGAAAAATGGCAAAAGCCCTCGAAGATGCCGATAAACGCAAGATTGATTTCGCTGTCATTGTTGGAGAACGGGAACTCAAAGAAGGCGCTGTGGTACTCAAGGATTTAGCGCGCAGACAACAAAATACTGTATCACTGGAAAAATTAGTTGAAAAAATTAAAAAATAAAAAATTTGGAGCCCTAAAAAGGGCTGCTTGTTTTAGAGCCGTTTGATGTAGCGGTTGACTTCCCACTCGGTGACCTGTGTGCGGTAGAGGTCCCATTCATGGCGTTTTTCTTTGAGGAAGTTCTCGAAGAGGACTGGGCCAAGGGTTTCTTTCATGAGTTCGCTTGTTTCGAGTTCGTCGAGAGCTTCTTTGAGGTTTTCTGGGAGTGAGACGATGCCTCGTTCTTTGCGTTCTTCGTAGCTCATGTGGTAAACGTTAAGTTCTACTGGGTCACCTGGGTCAATACGGTTCTTTATACCGTCTAATCCAGTTGCTAGGAGCACTGCGAATTGTAGGTAGGGGTTGCCTGCGCCGTCTGGGCAGCGGATTTCGCATCTTGCTGCGTTCTTTCTGCCGCCGAAGTTGGGTACACGAATGAGTGGGCTGCGGTTTTTGTGTGCCCATGCAAGGTAAACTGGGGCTTCGTATCCTGGGACGAGGCGTTTGTAGCTGTTTGGCCACGAGTTGAGTACGGCTGCCATTTTGCGTCCGTTAGCTAGCTGTCCGCCGATAAAGTTTCGGGCTACATCTGAGAGGTAGCCGCCTTTTTCGTCATCGTCGTAAAAGACGTTTTGGGTTGCGTCTTTGTTCCAGAGGCTTTGGTGGCAGTGCATACCGCTTCCGTTTATGCCTTGGAAGGGTTTAGGCATGTAAGTTGTGACGTATCCTGCGCGGGCTGCAACAATTTTGCCGCACATCCTCATGGTTATGGCACGGTCAGCGGTTACGTTTGCTTCGCCGTATTTGAAGTCGATTTCGTTTTGTCCAAGGGCGACTTCGTGGTGGCTGATTTCGATTTCTATGCCGAACGCCTCAGCGGTGTCCGCGATTTCTCGTCGTAGATCATCGGTTAAGTCGCTTGGGTGGAAGTCAAAGTAGCCTGCTAGGTCGATGGGTTTTGGTAACCCGCCGTTTTCTGCTTCTTTAACTATGAAGAATTCTAGTTCGGGGGCGCAGAAGAATGTGAAGCCGGCTTTGCTGGCTTTTTCTGTGACTCGCTCTAGGATGTATCGGGGGTCGCCTTCGAACCGTTTGTTTTGGGGAGTGTAAATGTCGCAGATTAGTCTGCAGGAGGATTTTTCTTTTGGTCTCCAGGCCAGAATGGCAAAGGTTGAGGGGTCTGGATAGAGGACCATGTCGGATTCTTCAATGGGTCTATAGCCTGTGATTGAGGATCCGTCGAAGGATTGGCCGTTTTCGAAGATGCTTTCGATATTTTTTGCACTAACGGCTAGGTTTTTTAGCATGCCGTTTATGTCGGTGAATTGCAGTCGGACAAATTTGATGACATTTTCTTGAATTTGTTGGATAACTTTTGTTACTTGTTCTTTCCACGCTGGGTTTTTGAAGTTTTTCATTTTTTATCCTCGCTATTATTTGCGCTTTATTATATGTTTATTTGAATTAAGATTTAAGCTTAACATATATAAGGGTTAGTGCGCACTTTTATGAAAAGTGCATAACTATCCAACAATTAAACAAATGTCTGAAAATTTGCCCAATAATACGGAAAATTACTCAACAAAACAACGGCTTATGACTCTACAAACGAAAAATAACCAAAAACAATTATGCATAAAAATCTATAAAAATAAAGAAAAAAGAAAAGAGTATCTCGCTTAATAGTCAAGATACGTCATTATTTCCCAAGGGGATACATACAGACAGTATTGGTTCCAGTCGTTGTTTTTGATTTCAAGGAATGCATCAAATATGTGGCTGCCAAGGGTTTCTTTGATGACTGAGTCGTTTTCCATTTCGTCAAGTGCATCTTTGAGGGTTGTTGGCAGCTCTTTTATGCCAAGTTCTTCGCGTTTGGCTTTGCTTAGTTTGTAGACGTCTTCGTCAACTGGGTCGCCTGGGTCTATCTTGTTTTTGATACCGTCTAAGCCTGCCATTAAGATGCAGCTAAACGCAAGGTATGGATTGCATGAGGGGTCTACGCCGCGGTATTCGGCACGTTTCTGGGCTGCAAATCCAGCACCTTTATAGTAGAGGGGTATTCTGCATAGTGCGCTACGGTTTCTGCGGCTCCAAAGAACGTATATTGGAGCTTCAAAGCCTGGTACCAGACGCTTGTAGCTGCTGACAGTTGGACAGCAAATTGCAGTAAGGGCGCGTGCGTGGGCTAATATGCCTCCGACGTAGTAGCGACCTGTTTGGCTTAGTTCAGCGTATTCGTCGTTTTCATCATACATGGCATTTTTCCCATCTTTCCACATTGATGAGTGAACGTGCATGCCGCTTGCGTTGTCTAGGTAAATGGGTTTAGGCATAAAGGTAGCAATTAAGCCGTGTTTTTTGGCGATGTTTTTGGCGACGAACTTGTAGTAGAGGGCGCGGTCGGCAGTGTCGAGAAGTTCACCGTATTTGTAGTCGATTTCTACTTGTCCGACGGTGGCGACTTCGTGGTGGTGTTTTTCGATGGTTAAACCAAAGTAGTCTTCTAAGACTTGGCTGACTTCGTTTCGGTAGGCTACGGTGGTGTCTTCTGGTGGTGTGCGGTAGTAAGCTTCTTTGGGTCTCAGGATAAATCCGCCTGGTTTAACTTCAGGGGATTCGGGGATAACTCTTGGTGCACCCCATGCGTCTCCTTCTCCGCTTTTTGGAGCGGCCCATAGGTCCCAGGTCATTTTTGTGGGATCAATTGACGAGAATACGAAGTGTTCTATCTCTGGTGCGAATATGCCGGTGTAGCCCAAGTCTTTGGCTGCTTTTACGGCTCGTTTGGCAACGTAGCCTCGAGGGCAGGTTACACTGGGTTCGCTTCCGCCGAAAGCTTCCAATGAATCGCCCAGGATGATGGCACTTTTTTGTTTTTCATCGGTTTCCCATGGCATGACTGCGAGGGTTTTTGGGTCGGGCATGTAAATCATGTCTGATTCTTCAATGGATTTGAAGCCTCGGACAGAGGAGCCGTCAAATCCTATGCCTTCTGTAAAGGGGGTGCCGTTTAGGTATTCTCTGGCGGGGAGAACCATGTCTTGGAGTATACCTCGGACGTCGACGAATGCGGAGTGCACCCATCGAATATTGTTTGATTTTAAGGTTTCAATTGCTTTTTGGGCTTGTTCATCCATGATTTTCACCATTCTAATTATATATGTATTGGAAATTTCTTAAAACATAAACATATATAAGTTTATCCCTAGAATATTTGGATAAATGTCCACAGCAAAAAGACAAAACTAGACTAGAAAATCTCTAAACAAAAAATAAAACGCGCTCACAAAATCTAAAACCGCCTTTCTCTGCGCAGAAAATCCCCCAAATCCAACACATTCCTAACCGCCACACCATCCTCCACCTCACCCGAACCACCTGTCAATCTGCCAAAACCTAAACACTCCCCAAACTCGTTAAGAACCAAAACTGCAGTCCCCTTACCCTTGGGTCCAAATGTTTTAAGCACGCCTTTTCGGAAAACATCTCGACCACAAATAAATAGCCAAGCCGCTTTCCGGTCCAAAACTACCTTGTTTTGGGCAGAGGGCACCAGCAGGTTTAGCAAATTAAAGCTGGGGAAAAACACCCCTTTTTTTGTTTTTCCCAAATACAGCCCTGCAAAGAAAAATTGCCTCGCCGTAAAACTCTGCAGAGAAGCATTCAACAGGTAGAAACGGCTACCCCGCTCCAGTACCAAATCGGGGTTTAAGGTGATTTGGGCACCAAACTGGACGGCAAACCGCAAAAGTTGCTTCAAGGCGCGTTCACCTTCCGTAGTTTGCAGACAAAAAATCCTTGGGTTTGGTCTGGCCAAAAACGCTTACAACACACCACCGAGGGGTCCAGTTGCTTCCCGAAAACCTCGATTAACCCAGGGCTGCCTTGGCTGTTGATTTTTTCAATTCGTAGGTTCAGGTTATTTATTGCCCAATCCATGTTTAGCTCGTTTTCTTCAGGTTCAAGTGAACAGGTTGAATACACTAGTTCGCCGTTGTCTCTTAGACAGTTAGCGGTTTTAGAGAGGATTTCTTTTTGCAAGGCAGCGTTGCGTTCCACATCTTTTTGAGTGCGGTTATGAAACCAGTTTTTGTCTGCTGCAAAGTTACCTGAGCAAGGCGCATCCAATAGTACACAATCAAATTGAGTTTTCAAACCCGCCGCTTGGCGTGCATCCAGCAGATAAACCACCGTGTTGCTGACGTGGCAGCGCTCCAACTGGTTGCCTAAAGCCGTCAGCCTACGTTTATCCACATCCAAAGCCACCACCGCGCCTGTGTTTTCCATCAAATCAGCAAGTTGTACGGTTTTACCGCCCGGCGCCGCGGCGGCGTCAAGAACGGTTTTGCCTTTGAGGTGTGTAAAGAGGGTTGCGGGAATTTGTGCGGCTGCTTCTTGAATTGAGTACAACCCAAGCAGGTACTCAGCGATTGCGCCCACAGAAACTTTGGAGTCGACAACCCAATAGCCAAAGTCAAGGAAAGGAATTTTCTCGAGTTGAACACCCAACGCTGCGAGCCGGGTGGGGAGGTTTTTTGTTTTGGCGTTGGTGTTGTTTACGCGGATGGCTTGCCGCAGCTTAATCTCTTGATGTTTCCAACCCATTTGTTCATAACGGTTTATGAAAAATTCTTTGCCCGACATCAGGCTTAGATGGCTAAGTCACCAATAAAAGCTTTTCAAGAATGTTTAGGTGATCTCGGGGTTGTTGTTTAGTGAAGGTGCCTGTTTGAAGGGGTCAAATGTGTCGTATTTTTTATAGCGCCAATAACTAAACGACGCCAGCCATGATGCTATGAAAATGAAGATTATTCCAAAACCTATCATTTCAAAGTTGATGGCGTTAAGCCAGGTCCAGAACGCTCCGTTCAGGTTTAGTTCTGTGGAAAGCACCTGTAGCAACTCAATTGTGCCAACCGCCCACGCCACAAGCACAGATATGATAGTGACCGTTAAGTTGTAGTATATTTTGCGAAGCGGATTTAGAAAAGCCCAGCCATAAGCTACCCGCATGGCGACGCCGTCTGCTGTGTCAACAGTTACCATGCCGCAGGTGAAGAGCAACGGCAAAATAAGGATGTAGTAGACGGGGATGCTTGTGGATACGCCGATGCCTACGCTTATGGCGATGAGGGCAACTTCGCTTGCGGTGTCAAAGCCCAAGCCGAAAAGTACGCCGACAGGGTAGATGTGCCAGGGTTTGCTTATAAGTTTAAAAAGGGGACGGAAGAAGCGGTTCATGAATCCGCGGTTTTGTAGTAGGTTTTCTAGTTCTTCTTGGTTTAGTTTACCCTGCTTTAGGGTTTGGAAAATTTTGTAGATGCTTATTACGATGACAGCGTTTATGAATCCAATTATCCAAAGGAAACTTCCTGAAACTAGGGTTCCGAAAACTGCGCCTGCACTTTGGAGGGCGGGAATGGTGTTTTGTACTGTTCGAGTTAATAGCACAAAAGCAATGATAAGCGCAACTACTATGGTTGAGTGCCCTAATGAAAACCACATGCCAACCGTGCAGGGGCGTTTTCCTTCTTGCATTAGTTTTCTTGTGGTGTTGTCAATAGCTGCAATGTGGTCGGCGTCGACTCCGTGGCGTAAACCGAAAACATAGGCGACTATGCCTAAGCCTCCTAAGACTACGGCGATTTGTCCAATGAAGAAGGTTGCTGAGAAACCGATGATAGTTACGATTAGTAGAATGGTGAATATGGTGGCGATTTTTATTGTTTCGCTACGTGATAGGGGTATTGTTATAGTCAATTTTTCAGCTCTAAGTAATACTTTTTAAGTAAACCGTGTTACTGTTAGTATAAAAGTTTTTAGGCAAAACAAACCAATTCTACATGGGACCACCATGCCAAATGTAACAAGAATCGGCGTAACCTTCCCCCCAGAACTTCTAAAAGACTTCGACGAAATCATCGGCAAAATGGGCTACGAAAGCCGCAGCAAAGCCATCCAAGACGCGGTACGACTCTACGTTTCTGAACGCAAATGGGTAAAACAAGAAAACACCATCCAAACAGGCGTCCTACTAATGGTCTACGACCACGACACCCGTGGCTTAGAAAGTGACCTCACTGGAGCCCAACACCACCACGCGGACCTAATCTCGTCAACAATGCACATTCACCTGTCCGAACATGACTGCCTCGAAGTCATAGCGGTAAAAGGGAAAGGCTCAGAAATCCGCCACCTAAGCGACGAATTAGCCACCCGAAGAGGCGTCAAAATCCTCAAATCAATGATAGTTTCAGTTTAGCTCTTAACTGCAAACATCCGTTCTAGAGACACCCGCGCCTTTTTAGCCACCGCCTCAGGAACCTCAACTACATGCTTTTCCTCTTTTAGGGAAGCATACACGCGGTCAAGGGTTGTCAACTTCATGTTGGGGCAGATAGCGCCGTCGTAGGCGAGGTAAAACTTTTTGGTCGGGTTCTCCTTGCACAGTCGGTGCATGATGCCTTCTTCGGTCCCGACGATGAATTCTTTAGCGTGGCTTTCTTGAGCGTAACGACACATTTTTGAGGTGCTGCCTATGACATCAGCGGCGTTACGCATCTCGGTGCTACATTCAGGGTGAGCCATAGCAATTGCATCAGGATGCTGCATCTTTAACACTTTTACATCTTCAGGCTGAAACAACAGATGGGTAGGGCAAAAACCGTTTGCTGGAATTGGGATAATATTTTTGCCTGTTGTTTCACGGACGTAATCTGCAAGGTTTTTGTCAGGACCAAACAGAACCGTATCTGTATCAAGGGATTTGACCACTTCTACTGCATTGGCGCTTGTGCAACACACATCGCTTTCTGCCTTGCATTGAGCTAAAGAATTAACATAAAGCACTACAGGCGCATTTGGGTACTGTTTTTTGGCGCGTTTAACCTCGTCAACAGTCAGCATCTGTGCCATTGGGCATCTTGCGCCTAAACAGGGCAAAAGCACCTTCTTTTTAGTGTTAAGGACCGCTGCAGATTCAGCCATAAAATCCACTGCACAAAACACAATCATCTCAGCGTCTTTTTCTTCCATAGCTTTGCGACTGAGCTCTATGCTGTCACCAACGTAGTCGGCTATGTCTTGGATTTCGGGACGCTGATAATTATGAGCCAATACAAGAGCCTTTTTTTCTTTTTTGAGTTTTTGGATTTCTTTGGTTAAATCCATATTTTCGCCTGATTTACAAATGTAAGATTTGAAATTAGAAGAGGGCATATTAAAAGATATATTCTTTTACCCTCAGATCCAAGGTTTAACCCTAAAAAACACCAAAAAGCGATCCTAAAAAAGGTTAATCAGAAGTAACCACTACGGGTCGGTACATTACTTCGGTAAACTTGTGATGAATTATGTTTTTAAAGAAAGAAAGATGAAAAGGAGTTGGTTACTGTTTGGTGGATGCGAGATATTTGAGGTGGAATGGTTTAATTACAATTCCGCCTTTAAGGTCGGCGTTGAAGGTTTGGCTTTCAATTATCCAATCTGACAATTCGGAATCTTGCGCTCGGATAAACTCGGCGAAGTTTTCAAAATTCTCATGAAGCGAAATACAGACAGCGTCCCAGCCCATTCCTCGTCCATCTAAAACCATAATGACGTTGGTTTGCTTTGTGTACCATTCTTTCATTTTTTGTAGTGCTTGAGTTTTCTGCTCGCCTGCTGCAGACTTTAGTTTGCTTTTTAAAAATGTTATCGCGGCAATTTCAAAGCCGATTTGACCAAATTTTGGGATAACTGTGTATCCTTCGATGTAGTTTTCTTCGAGCATGGCACGTCGTCGGGTTACTGTAGGCTGAGAAACACCTAGAGCTTTTGCAAGTTGCCTGTCACTTCGATGCGAGTCTTTCATTAGCTCAAACAAAATTTTGTAATCAATTGGTTTCAATTCTTTCATTGACATCAACTTAAACTATTTCGCTGTCCATAGCTGATTTTGCCATCATATATAAACTTCATGATGAATAACTAAAAGTTTTACCCAGTGTAACATGGACACAGCAACAGGAACAGTTAAGAGAAAAAAAGCTGCATACACATGCAGGAGCCCACCCATATGCCCATAGCTATGTTAACTGAAATTGAACAGGAAATTACACAGTTCCTCAGCAACCTAATACAAGTAAACACAACTAACCCACCGGGAAACGAAACCGCAGCTGCCAAATTCATTGCCGACTACTTAACTAAAGATGGCTTTGAATCCGAAATCATAGAGTCCAGACCCGGCAGAGGCAGTTTAATCACTCGGCTAAAAGGCACTGGTGAAAAACCCAATTTGCTTTTACTTTCCCACCTTGATGTTGTCGCTGCTAACCCTGCCGAATGGACTGTAGACCCGTTTGCAGGAACCATAAAAGACGGCTATGTTTACGGCAGAGGCGCCTACGATATGAAAGGTATGGTCGCGGTAGAAGTGTTTACTCTTAGGCTTCTTAAGAAAAACAAAATACCTCTAAAAGGCGATGTTGTGTTGGTTGCCTCTGCTGACGAGGAAAAAGGCGGTGAGGAAGGTGCAGGTTTTTTGCTAGAGAAACATAAGGACAAGGTCTGGTGCCCTTACGTGTTAAATGAAGGCGCGGGGTTGGCGATTCCGCAGAAAAACGGCAATATTTACCCTATACAGACTGCTGAAAAAGGTATCCTATGGTTTAAGGTCAAAGCTAAAGGAATCCCTGGGCATGGCTCAACACCCAACACAGCGGACAACGCCATTGAACGTATAAACAAGGTTATAACAAAATTGGGAGCCTACAAGCCGTCCACAGTCTACGTTCCCGCGCTCAAGCAGTTTTTGACGGAAGTGGCAAAAATCAACCCTGACCTCAAAGAGCCGCTTACAAATTTACTGGAAAATCCCACTCAAAGCGAACAAATTCTGGATGAATTGGCTAAAATAGATAAAGCGCTGGCTGAGGAGATTCGGCCCAGAACCAAGACAACCATAGCGCCAACCATGATTCATGGGGGCGTAAAAGAAAACATTATTCCCTCGGAGTGCGAAGCGGTTTTTGACTGCCGAGTTTTGCCTGGACAAAGCGTAGATGAAACTCTTGCTCTGATAAAAAATATGCTTGCCGACGTAGGATTAAACAAACTTAGCTTTGAAATAATTCAGATGCACGACGGCAACGAATCTACAACCCAAACCCCCTTCTACAGCGTAATCAAAAACGTTCTAAGGGAGCTAGAACCAAACTGCGGAATCACTCCCACCTTGACTACAGGCGGAACAGATTCACGTTTCTTTAGGGAAACGGGCAGCATTTGTTACGGCTTCCAGCCCATGCGCCCCGACGAACCCAACGACCAACTGGAGCGTCGAATGCACGGCATCGACGAACGCATAACGGTAGAAAATCTTGTTTTCGGAACCAGCGTGGTTTATGAGACGATTAAGCGTTTTATGACCTAAATTCATGCCTTTTTCCTTTTTTAATAGTTGAATTTTTATTTTTAACATTCCATAATACTATACAATCCTGCTTGAGGGTTGCTCAAACAATGTTAGGTGGACAAACCATACAAAATTCCGTCAAACCCGTGTTCCAAATCACAAAAACCGTGGGCTTAATCTCCGATACACATGTGCCTAAAAGAGCAAGAACCATTCCTAGCAGAGTTTTTGAAATCTTTGAGAAAGTTGACTACATTATCCACGCAGGTGACTTGGTTGACGTGGCAGTTATCGACGAGTTAGAGCAGATTGCCCCTGTTTTGGCTGTCAGCGGAAACATGGATGGCTTAGAAGTCACTGAGGCGTTTCCCAAACTCAATTCTTTGAAGGTGTTTGATTGGAAAATCGGGTTGGTCCATGATCAAAGCCGCATCTCCGAATTCAACGGACTGGAAGAGATCGCGGCGGCTAACAAGTTTGACGTTTTGGTTTATGGGCACACCCATGTTGCCGATGTGCGATGGGTAAACAAAATTCTCTACATCAACCCGGGCAGCCCAACTGACCCACCCTCGTATCTGGTTAAGCCGACAGTGGGTCTACTGAAAATTACGCGAAACACGATTTTACCTCAGATTGTTGACCTTTAACAACCATTAAGGTTTCCTCGCTACCAACTCCCCTGTTATGCGTTGCATACTGTTTTACTTTCAGCTACCTCTCCCCAGCGGTGCATAGTCGTTTTAGCCTCTGCCTTAAAAGCGAAAAAGCCAGACAGAGGTTTGGAGACAAAAATATGGAACACTGCAAAAATCCCTGGAAAGAAACCTGCACAAGTGAAAACATCAAACTTTACATCCAAGTAAAAGGCGAAAACCTGCCCATTTGCCAACAATGCTGGAACAAACTCGCGGATGAGGAGTGGTGAGCTTGGAGAGTTTTAGCGTTAACAGTGCTCGTTCGTTTATCGGCAGAAACGTCAACTTGCACCTGAAGGATGGCGCTGTAATTGTGAATGTTCAGTTGGCAAAAATTCAAAAAGGTGTAGGAAAAAACAACAACCTGATTGAATATTTGCCTTCAGGCAACAAACAAGGTAAGTGCATTTTGCTTAGAAACATCGCGTGGGCAGAGATGATTAACCTTAACCTTCTAAAAAACTGACAGCATGATAAATACACAAATACCTGCATACCAAATTATGGGTATGCACTGTTCTCACTGCGGAGTTTGCTGTACAGAAACCGAAATGCTGCTTTCCCAAAGAGACATCAAGCGCTTGGAGAAAAAAGGGTTTAGTCAAAACCAGTTTGCAACTATCAGCAAGCAAGGTTACGTGCAGTTAAAGAACCGCGGTGGCTATTGCACCTTCTACAACCTCAAAAAACGCCGATGCAAGGTCTACCAGGACCGTCCCAGCGGCTGCCGAGTTTACCCTGTGATTTTAGATGAGGATGTGGGGATTGTTTTAGATTCGATATGTGAATGCAGAAACACTATTTTGCGAGCAGAAAAAGATCTGAAGGGGAAACGTGTAGTTAGGCTTTTAAGAGTAATTGACGCTGAAGCCTCCAAGCGGCTGGCTTGAGGGGTTAAATTTTTTGTCTGCAGTGCCAGCAGATTACGTTGTCATCTTTTTGGGCTTGGAATTCGTCTCTTGAGATTATGCTGGTTCGTGTCAGTTTACCGCAGCTGTCACAGATGTATTGGACTTCGGCTACGCGGTCGTTGAGTTGGAGCATTTTTATGGGCAAAGCCTAATGGCCTTCTTTTGTTTTTTCTTTTGCCATTAGTTGTTCGATGTATTCTTTTATCGTGAGGTTGGTTTGTTGTGCTCTTTTTTTGATGTCTTGGTGTAGACTGTCGGTTACAGTTATGCATTTGTAGCCTTTTCTTGGCAAAAGTTTCATCTCCTTCCGTACTTTACGGTACCTTGCCATATATAATTAGCGGTTAAGCAGGTTAACGCTACTAAACCTTAAATAAATGTACGTTCGGTTAATATGAATAAAGAGGGGAACACAAACGCCCAAAAAAGGCTACAAAAGCATTACTGTGAAGGCTGAGGTGTATGATTATTTTTTTAACGAGTGGCTCAGCGTCAAAGCTGATTACACAATAAAAAAAGGTATCCGCAGCTTCTCAGCCTATGTAACCTACCGCCTGTCTAAACTTATCGCCGAAGACAAAATGCAAAATAAAGAAAAGCCTAACCCGTATAAACTTTAAATAAGTCCCTTCATCACCTATGCAACGGTGAAAATCTTGCCCTGCGCAGTAATTGTCGGTGCCTTCTGGGGAGACGAAGGCAAAGGAAAAATTATCTCATATTTAGCTCTAAAAGATAACCTTGATTTCTGCGTCCGAACAGGCTCAGTCAACGCAGCCCACACGATTTGGTATGAAGGCAAAAAATTCGCCCTACACATGGTTCCCGCCGCCTTTATAAACCCAAAAACCCGTCTTTTAATTGCCGCCGGTGCAAACGTTCATGTGGGACAATTTTTCAAAGAGATGGATCTCACACAAGTCGACCACAAACGGGTAGGCATAGACCAAAATGCATCTATCATTGAGCAAAAACACAGCGACCAAGACAAAGCCAGCGCTGTCAACAAGGGCATAGGAACCACAGGGTGGGGCGTTGGACCAGCCATTGAAGAGAGGGTAAGACGCA
>JBJKPJ010000337.1:0-6428 GCA_046706605.1 Bathyarchaeia archaeon
CCAACCTGTATAATTCTTCTGGGGAATAAACCTTCACGTCTAACTTGCTGAAAAACCTATTCAAATTTGCCAAATCCCGCCTAAGCATAAAGTCTGCCATCGGATGCTGCGTGGAGACAGATTGGGATAAGTCAAAAATCACGGGTTTACCTTTCCATATCATAATGTTGTATTCAGATAGGTCACCATGGACAATTTTGGCCTTCCGGTATAGCTGCTTTAGGTTTGCTACGATGGCTTTGTAGACTTTTTCGGGATTCGCAGGCGGCTGCTCTTTTAGTGAGGGGGCAGATTCGCCTTTTTTGCCGATAAATTCCATAACAACCACGTTGCTTTTGACAGCAATTGGTTCGGGCACACGCACTTTTGCCTCAGTAGCTTCAGTTAAGTTGCGAAATTCTTTTTGTGCCCAAGCTGCAATCAGCGACCGCGTATCCCGTTTAACATTTTTGAAGCGGGGGTCCCCCTCAATGTATTTGAGCATGCCTTTTTTGAATTCCGCTGATGACGTGAGGTAAATTTTGACGGCTAAGTCTTTGCCTTCTTTGTTTGTTGCCCAGTAAACTTTCGCTTCCTTTCCCGAGCTTATGGCGCCGTTTAGTTCGTAGATGATGCCGCTGTTGAGTAACTCAAAAACTATCAGGCGGGTGGTTTGGTCAAAAACTTCCTCGACGGTGGCGCGTTCGTTGGCTTTGTCGTGGATAAGCATTTTGTCTCGGCGTTCCACTGTTTTTTCTTTATGGGTTAAGCGTTTGTGGGCTTTATGCGACATAACAGACAACAAGCTTACATGTTCTGGCTATATAAAACCAATCGAAAGCAACTAAAAAATTTGATTTACAAATGAAAATTAGAGGGTAAGTAGTCCTTTGCGTCGAAGGTTTTCAGCTTGGGAGTGCGTGTAACGCCACACTACGTCGCCGCGTGTGTCTGTTTGGAAATCCCATGGGGAAACGATAACGATGTCGCCTTCCCGTATCCAGACGCGGCGTTTCATTTTGCCTCGGATGCGGCAAAGCCGTTCTGCGCCGTCTTGGCATTTAACGAGGATGCGGTCAAAACCAAGAAGTTTTGTCACTACACCCAAGACTTCGCCTTCTCTTGGGTAAACCAATTCGCCGATTGCGCCTTCATTTAATACTTTTTTCTTTCCCAAACAGTTTGCCTCAATTATCCGATTTTAAAAGAATAGACGCAACTTGCTTAAAAGCATGTTCATCACTGAATTCAGATTTGCCAGAAAAAATCTCTAAACCAACCTGCTTATATTGATGATTGAACGTTTAAAACCTAATTCATGGTGCATTTTATGAAGGTTGGAGCAGTTGTTTTAGCCGCGGTGGCATCCCCGCAGCAGAACCAAAACAGATACCTCGCAGATTTTGAGGGAAAACCTACTATAGTGCAGGTTTTAGACGCCCTGCAAGATGCAGCTATTGAGCCAGTGATTGTTGTGTTGGGCACTGAACCCACCGAGGTACTGGAGACAATTAAGCCTAAACTTGACAAAGCAAAACTTGCTTTGAACTTGGCACCTAAACCCACAATGACTTCCGCCTTCCAAACAGGACTCATCGTAATCTCTAACCTTGAAGCAGTCTTCTTGGTGCGCGGCGATCAACCAATAAGCGACCCCAACCTGCTGGACACAATGGTTAAAGCACTACAAGCTAACCCGCAGGCATTAATTGTCAGTCCCCGACACGAAAGCAAAAACGGTTATCCCTTGCTGTTCCGCCAAAAAATTTTCTTCGAAATTTTAGGTCTTCCCGAAAGCAAAACAGTACGTGACGCAATTCATGCCCATGCTGGAGAACTGGTTTTGGTGGATGCACCAAAATGGACCACCGAAGGGTTGGATGCAGCCCAAAGCTACTAAACAGCAGAACAGCTCGCTGTGTAGCTTGATGTAAGTTTAAATGTTTCCACTTTCTCCTTTAGAATGGAGCATCAATCTTGTCTTACGTCTTTAACATACCCTACCGCAACAACCTTAAACTTAAACAAGTCATGGAACGCGTAAAAGATGACAAAAAACTCCAAACATATTGGAGATGCGCCAACGTTATGGCGATTGAACGCATGGGATACACTGATCATGGACCCACCCACGTTAAAATCGTCGCCAACATCGCACTCAAACTTTTGAGAATGCTTGTAGAAAAAAACCTAATCACACCCAGTATCGTTGAAAACTATGGCATGAAAAACGAAGACGCTGAAGTCGTGGTGGTTTTAGGCTCTATCTTCCATGACCTTGGCATGATTGTGCAACGCAACAGCCACGAAAAATATAGCGCGTTTTTAGCCCTTGAATTCTTCCCCCGCCTCCTAACCCCAACCTACAGCGAAGAAGAACAAGCCATAATTACCTCAGAAGTTCTGCATGCCATCATCTGTCATGAGCAGCCCCACACCACAGAAATAACAAAACGAATTCTAACCAAAGAAGCAGGAATTGTTGGAATCGCCGATGCCTTGGATATGGAGGCTGGACGCGCAAGAATTCCTTTTCAGTCAGGCAAAGTGGACATACACGCGGTTTCTGCTTTATCTATCCAGAAAGTGGAGGTTGAGGAAGCGGGAAATGGATCAAAACCCATTAACATTCGGATTCAGATGTCTAATTCCGCTGGGGTGTTCCAGATAGATGAGCTTCTCAAACCCCGTATTCTCATGTCTGGACTGCAACAGTACTTCCATGTGATTGCGGAAATCACTGGCGAGAAAGAGAAGCGACTGATTGAAAAATTCGAAATCTAAAGGAAGAACCCATATGATTCACCAATATGATGTCCTGATTATTGGAGGCGGAATAGCAGGCTTAACAGCAGCCCTAACCACAGCAGAGAACGCTAAAGTTGCAGTGGTTAGTAAAGTGCACGTTACCCGTTCCCACTCGGTTGCCGCACAGGGCGGAATAGCCGCAAGCCTTGGCAACGAAGAAGAAGACCACTGGGAATGGCACATGTACGACACTGTGAAAGGCAGCGACTTTTTAGCTGACCAAAACGTGGCAGAAATCCTTGCAAAAGACGCTCCAGACGCCGTTTACACGCTGGAGCATATGGGTGTTCCATTTAGCCGAAACAGCGAGGGCAAAATTGAGCAACGCCGGTTCGGCGGGCACACCAGCAACTTTGGCATAGCCCCTGTTAAACGTGCGTGTTATGTTTCTGACCGAACTGGACGCGCAATCATGGACACCCTTTTTGACTTTTGTCTCCAAAAAGACGTGACCATGCACAACGAAGTCTACATCGTACAGTTGCTCTTTGACTTAAACAGCTGTTGCGGCGCCGCAGGATATGACCTCGCAACAGGCGAAACCCAAGTTTTCCATGCAAAAGTCGTCATTTTAGCCACAGGTGGCTGCGGAAAAATCTTCAAAACCACCAGCAACGGCTTTGCCTCGACAGGTGACGGCTTTGGGTTGGCGCTTGATACAATGTTGCCGTTGCAGGATATGGAGTTTGTGCAGTTTCACCCTACAGGTATCTATGGTTTGGGGATTTTGCTTAGCGAGGCGGCAAGGGCAGAGGGTGGTGTTTTACGCAACAGCCAAGGCGAAGCATTCATGAAGCGGTATGCGCCGACGCTCGCAGATTTGGCGCCAAGAGATATTGTTTCGCGGGCGATTTTGCAGGAAATCAACGAGGGTAGAGGCATCGACGGGAAAGACTTTGTGTATTTAGATTTGCGAGGAATAGGCAAAGATCAGCTAAACCGCAAGCTCCCTGAAATTACTTCGTTTGTGAAAACCTATTTAGGACTTGATCCCTCCGAAGCGCCGATTCCTGTTGCGCCAACCTGCCACTACATGATGGGCGGAATCCCAGTCGACGTTGATGGCCATGTCTTTGCGGATAAGGCGGGGACAATTTTGCCTGGCTTGTACGCGGTTGGGGAATGCGCCTGTGTCAGCGTGCATGGCGCTAACCGTTTAGGCTGCAACTCTCTGATTGACTTAGTTGTTTTCGGGAAACGAGCAGGCACAAGTGTTTCCAAGGAAGTAAAAACCAAGCTTCTTCAGCCGCTTCCAGCCCGAGCCGAAAGCCTCGTAGAAAACAAAATCACTCAGCTACTTGAATGCAAAGGCGCAGAGTGCGTTGCTGTCCTGCGTGAAAACATGCAATCCCTGATGACGCAGCAATGCAGCGTTTTTCGCGATGGTTCAAGCCTGCAACAAACCTTGGAGCAGCTTGGGCAGCTAAAAAAGCGGCTTACAAATGTGGGTTTAACAAATAAGTCGCGGGTTTTTAATCTTGAACTTCAGGAAGCCTTGGAGTTTAGCAATATGCTTAGAGTTGCTGAGGTCATTGTTTATTCGGCGCTTAAACGCACGGAGAGCCGTGGTGCTCATTTACGTCTTGATTTTCCCGAGCGCAATGACGAAGACTGGCTCAAGCACACGTTGGTATTTGAGTCGCCAACGGGGCTACAGGAAACCTACAAACATATTGTTTTAGGCAGGTTTGAACCAGAAAAACGGAGCTTTTAACATGAAAGTCACTTTCAAAGTTTATAGGTTTAATCCCGCAACCGAGCAGCAGCCACACTATGACACCTTCGTTGTGGAGGCTGAACCCAACGAACGCATACTAGATTGCCTAAACAAAATACGCTGGTCGCAAGACAGTACGCTTTCTTTTCGTATGTCCTGTGCACACGGAATCTGCGGCTCAGACGGCTTAACCATAAACAACCAATCCGCTTTGGCATGCCAAAAACTCGTTAAAGACTACGATTACACCAAGGAAATTCTGGTTGAACCCTTAAAATACTTCAACGTAATCAAAGACTTAATTGTGAATTTTGCGCCGTTTTTTGAGCGAATCAAAGCCATCAATCCATCACACCAAACTGGCGAACCACAGGATTACCCAGAAAAAGAACGCATCCAAACCTTCCAGCAACGCAGCGAATTTGAAGACGCCTTAAAATGCATCCTTTGCGGCTGCTGTGTTGGTGCTTGCCCAGTTATGGTGGAGCAAGATCATGATTTCATGGGTCCCGCGGCGGCTTTAAGAGCGCAACGCTATATTTTTGATTCCCGCACAAGCAACAGCGGCGAGCGGTTGGTGGCAATTTTGAAGCCACATGGCATTTGGGGCTGTAAAAGCTACTATATGTGCACCGTGGTTTGTCCAAAGAACATTAAAGTCACTGCGGCAATACTTAAAACTAAAAAGAAAATAATCCAGCAACAAAAAACCAGCATAGAACACCAGGAGACAAAATAAATGGAAACTAGACGAGAAATCGACCCACTCGGCGAGAAAGCAATCCCAAAAAACGCTTACTTTGGCATCCAAACCTTTCGCGCAACCGAGAATTTCCCAGTCAGCGGCATCAAAGCACCCGCCCAATTCATTCAAGCATACGTGCAAATCAAAAAAGCCGCTGCCGCCGCGAACATGCAGGTCGGTTGGCTAGATCAAAAAATTGGCAAGGCAATAACCCAAGCTTGTGACGAAGTCTTAGCAGGCAAATTGCTTGATCAATTTGTGGTTGACGTTTTCCAAGCTGGTGCTGGTACATCCTTTAACATGAACGTCAACGAGGTTTTAGCTAACAGAGCACTAGAACTTTTGGGCAAACCTAAAGGCGACTACAAAACGGTGGGGCCAAACGACCATGTTAATATGGCGCAGTCCACCAATGACACTTACCCAACAGCGCTACATGTTTCGGTTTTGATGGCGTTGCAACCTCTGCTTTTGGCGCTCGATGAACTTGCCTTGGCATTTAATGAGTTGGGGAAAAAAAACAGGCATGTGCTCAAGTCGGGCAGGACACATCTGCAGGATGCTGTACCCGTTACAGTTGGGCAGGAGTTCTACGCTTACGGCTCGGCAGTTGCCAACGCAGCTTCGGAACTTCGGCGTCGGCAAGAAAATCTTTACGCAGTTGCATTGGGCGGAACAGCCACAGGAACAGGAGCCAACACTCACCCAAACTACAAAAAGACTGCAGTCGCCCAGTTAGGCAAACAAACAGGTTTTCCGCTAAAACCCGCAGGCAACAATTTTGAAGCGCTGCAAAGCCACAGACCCGTGCAAACCGTTTCCAGCGGACTAAAAGAATTGGCGCTGGAGCTTATACGAATCGCTAATGATTTGCGGCTGCTATCCTCCGGGCCAACCACGGGACTAAACGAAATCACGTTGCCACCTGTGCAGCCTGGTTCCTCAATTATGCCAGGAAAAGTCAACCCAGTGATGGCGGAGTGCCTTGACATGGTGGCGTTTCAAGTGGTGGGTTGCGATGCAGCGGTGGCGCTGGCTGTTCAAGCTGGGCAAATGGAGCTAAACGTGATGACACCCTCAATCGCCTACAACATGCTCTTCGCTATTCAAATCCTAACCAACTACCTGCCCGTCTTCACAGAACGCTGCGTCAGGGGCATAACGGTGGATGAGAAACGC
>JBJKPJ010000338.1:0-5101 GCA_046706605.1 Bathyarchaeia archaeon
TTTTGCCTTTAAAGAAGACATTTCCATAGAGTCCATTTCTGCTTAGTACAATACTTGCTATTGGCTGGTTAGGTAAAATTTCCGAGAGGTTTGCAAATAAAGCAGTATTCGTCTCGTTATCAATGGGGCTGAAAACGTCAGGGTGCTCGGCCAAAGGGTGCGAGTGCACGAAAACAAGACTAAAGTTGCTGGTGTCAGCTCTCATTACACATTTATTGATGTAAGACGACGTTGGCTCCAGGTAACTCGCGCCCTTGCTTTTCCATGATGTTGAATCGGCTGCCAAAATTTCTCTGACAAGAATAACATTTTTCCCCCTTGATTTTTGGTAGTGGCGGGCTAATAGGAAGCAGCCATTCTCAGTTGTTTTGTCTTTGAAAAGATATCGTTCTAATTTATGGAAAAGCTTTTTGGGAAAGGTGATTGACCACATGCTAATCTCCTCTTCTCAGCCTTTGTTGAATGTACGAAACATATGAGCTTAGGTTGTCTTGAGAAGGATTCCATGGTTTGGCATTATACGGATGATAGCTGAATCTTCGCCATCTTCTTTTCATATAGGTTTCTAGTGAATCCCCGTTTTTAGGGATGGCGCCGTTTTTCAATGTGAGCTTTTCATCGACCCAGAACATGTCAAAGCCGCAGTTTGGATACAATGTGGTTGTAAAAATCAGTAAGTCAGTTTTTTCTATGTTATAGATGTTCTCAGGTAGTTGAAAATCTTTGAAAAAAAGGAAGATTTTTTGGCCTTCTTCAATGATATCGCAGCTGAAGCCTCTTTCATGCAATGAGTTTATTTCTTCTGTTAGTTCCTGGGGTATCAATTATTGTTTGCTCCGTAGGGTGCGTTTTTTAGAATTGCGTTAAAGTGAAGACCATTCTTCATTTCGACTGTCTGGTCTGGCAGGATTTGCTCGTCCTTCTGCCCATGCACAAGGAAAAGGTCATACTTGTCAGCTGAATAGCCTGCTAGCGCAAGTATTTGTTGTCCTGTCAGAGTGTGTTCTGTAACCTTAAACTGCTTTTTGTTTACGTGAATCACGTATTCTTCATTTGGTTTCATAGTCATCGTTATCACCTCACCTTATCCGTTTTCCACGGTGGAAAAGCTTCATGTTCATGTGATATTTTTCCACGTGATCAATAGCTGGTTGTGTGAATCCAGTCAAGGAATGAATCTCGGTAATCCCTTTCTGTCTGAGAAACATTAGCTCTGGCTTCGTGACAGGGCTCTGCCTATGTTTGACTTCTCCCCGCACACACCCACGTGTATAGTCAGGTTTTCCTGGTCCGCCGATATGCCTACCATTGTGTTCTCTGCAGGCATTTCTTTCATATCGTTTCCAGCTCATGTACACCGTTATCTCCTTCGTTTTCCCATAAGGAGAGTAAAGATTGTACCGCCACCGCCAAGTGCAAGGACTGCTCCAATAAGATATCCTGCATTATCAATCTGCGTTTTGATTGAGCTTTCTTGTATAGTCACTATATAGTCGTAGTAAGTTGTTTCTCCGCAGTCTTGGTAAAAATTCGTGTCGGGATAGGTTGTTATAAAACTTAGTATTATTGTGTGGTCGCCTAGATCGGCATCTGAAGGAACATCAAAATGGAAGCCAACCGCTCTAGTTTCGCCCACTTGAAGACTTGGAATTTGTTGGGTGCCGCCCGAATCGTCTGAGAGTATCAAAGGGTCTTTCTTGTACAGTTGAACAGCTAAGTCAGCAACTGTGTTTCCGGTGTTGGTCACTCTTGAGCTCCAGTCGAAACCTTGTGCTCTTGAGGCAATTAATGTTGTAGAAGAGGTTTTGTAGTCGGCAGCAAGTGCTCTGAAAGGTTTGTCGATTGAGTCTTGTTGAATCTTGCACAACCCGCCTGGTCCGATCCAAGTTAAGTGTATACTGAATGATTGGTTACCCCAACTTTTGACAGGTAACCAAAGTGTCGTGGTGCCGTTTGGTTTAAGCTCATCTATTCTAAGGGTGCTTGATAATGTTGGATTATCCTTGGAGGCAACTTCTACTAAAACATCCTTAGTGTCTCCCGTATTTGACAAGTAAACGGTGATTGGTAGATTTTGACCTCTATATGCCTCTTGCGGATAACTAACTCCTTGGATGGAAACACAGTTTTCTGGGTCTACCCAAGCAAGAAGGCTAGGTGAATAAATGTAAGAAACAGCGGCGATTGATACAACAACTATCGTCGTTATAATAAGCAGCATTCTTCTGTTTGTGAATATTTGAATTATGGTCATCTTTTCCAACATTCCTTCTTGCGTTTGCAGAACATGGTCTAACTTGGCGGTAGGCGCTCTCTCCTTCCGCTTGTGAGATCATTTCTCGCGAACTTTAAAACAAGTAATAGCTTGCCGACCTATTCTGCATTTGTTAGGCAGCTAGAGAATACGAAAATGGATTGTTATTAAAAAAATATAATAGCTAATCGGTTGTATATTCCAGTTTTAGAATACAAAACATAATTAATCATTACTTGGAAGGCGTTAACATGCAAGACATTTCAATCAGAGGCGAGAAAGACGTTCTAGACACCTTCAAATCGCTTTTGATTGATCGCGTCTTGAGCAATAGGCAGGCCGAAGTGTACATCACTTTGATTAGCTTGGGTCAAGCATCTGCTTCAGAGATTTACGAGAAAATTGAAGATAAACCTAGAGTCGCAGGCACAGAAAAAATTTCCAAATCGCTAGACTACACAATATTGGATGATTTGGAGCAAAAAGGTTTCATTAAGAGTGCTCTAAAATCAGGTATTAAATCACATTCTAAGCCTTTCAGACCGGTCTCACCTGAAGAAGCATTAGCACAGCATTTTAGCGAAACTGAACAACTCAAAGACATAGCAAACCAAGTAGTTACACTGTTAGAGCTGAAAGAGAGGAACGGAAGTAAGACTAACAAACAAGATATTTGGATGCATGAAACAAAAAGGGTGGCTCTAAATGAAGGGATAAAGCAGCTTCATGAAGCAAGAAAGGCCATTCTGATGTACTGTAATGATTACTCATGGATAGAAGAGCCAGGAATCGCTGAAGTACTAGCAAAGAAAATTAGTGAAGGTATAGATGTCAGAATACTTGGTAAAACACCGGCGCCGACTTTACTAAACAGCCTTAGCCAATTTGATACTGTACGAAAAGAGACGACTATCCCCTGCAATCCGTACTGCATAGTTGACGACGAACAACTACTAACCTTTCTGAACGAAGGTTTCAATCCAAAATTGTTGATAACGAGGAATACATATATGGTGATGCGAAATTCGGCTCAGTTTAAGGAGATTTGGGAGAATTACAGCAAAAGGGGTAAATTAGATGTTTGATAAAACTTTAGTTCCTTTGTATGTTCTGTATTGTATGGGTGGGGAAATTAGAGGCCGCACTAGATTCCAGAAACTTGTTTTCCTGACAAAAGAGAAGGTAAAAGAAAAGCAGCAAGATGTTGACATTGATTTCAGTTGTCTTTATTACGGCCCTTTCTCTCGTGACTTAATGACTTCCTTAAAGACTCAAAGTAAGGAAGGCACTGTAATAGAACGGCTTGAGGAAAGCTCGTATGGCTTGACATATATCTACAAATTGACAGATTCCGGGTGTGATTTGGTTGGAAATGCGATTAAAAAGAAGCTTATTTCCAAGCAGGTCCAACAGAAAGCTAAATTGATTGCAAAGAAGTTTGGCGATAAGCCGCTTGACGAATTAATTGCTTATGTCTACAGAGAATACCCTGAGTATGACCCACACAATCACTAATTATTCCTCTACATTAACGAACACTGCGAGATTCACTCCACCCAAACAATCGCTAATGTGGTGGCTGAGACACGCTAAAAGCACTTTGTCTGCCCTCTTACCCGTTCGCGCTCGATAATGCCTTCGCCCGAAGTCATTTTGCAAACAGATAATTTATTGAAGAAAACAAGATTTTTTGCTTCACAATAAAAGAAGAGTTTGTCTGCTGCGATGCCATACTGTTATGAAGAGTATTTAATATTTGAGCAGAGACGCTTTGATGAAAGCACTTTTGATTTATTAAAGCGCGTTTTGGTTAGCAGCATGTATCAAAGATACACAAATCATATTATCTAAAAAGTCCAACGATATACGAGGCAAACTCGTAGTGTCCACTAAGAGTTCATTAACTGAGAAAATACTTACAACTCCCAAGAAACTGTCTGAAGACCAAAGAAAAGCTGTCTTATCTGAATCACGATATAATCGAATTATCGCAGGCGCTGGAGCTGGAAAAACTGAAACATTGACCAGGCGCATTGCCTATCTTTTGGCATTAAAGGAAGTGCCGCCTGCCAATATCGTCGCTTTTACTTATACCGAGAAGGCAGCACAAAGCATGAAAAGTCGTGTTTACCAGCGTGTCGGCGAGATTTGCGGTGAAAAAGCCACTGCTAACTTGGGCGAAATGTATATTGGTACTATTCATGCTTATGCCAAACGAGTTCTCGAAGACTATTTCCGGTTTGGAAACTATAATGTACTAGATGATAATCAGGAAATCGCATTTCTTCTACGCCATGGGTGGGGAATGGGACTTCATATTCCCGGAACATCTTATTCCGCTTGTATTCGTGATTTTCTTCGTACCGTCAATATGGCTTGGGATGAGCTGTTAGATGAGAATGAACTCAGGAAGCGGGCACCTGAATTCTTTAGGAAAAAGAAAAAATACGAGGACCTTTTGAAACAGCACCGCCTGTTGACTTTTGGCAGGATTATCTATGAAGCTGTGTTGAAGTTAAGGCAAGCCCCAGACACCTTGAAGCAAGTAAAGTATCTTCTTGTGGACGAGTATCAGGACATTAACCGAGCTCAGGCTGAACTAATCGAATATGTTGGTAGAAGTGGCGGAGTTTTCGTTGTAGGTGACCCAAGGCAGAGCATTTACCAGTGGCGGGGTTCCGATGAACGCTTCTTTTCCAAATTTACTGAAAAGTTCCCAGACGCTTTACCAATTAGTATTAATGAGAATCGCAGAAGCGCCAAGCGTATTGTTAGGAACGCAAACAAGTTTGCCGATAGTTTTGAGCGGGCGCATTATGAACATATGGACCCCACTCGGTCTGAAGA
>JBJKPJ010000339.1:0-2383 GCA_046706605.1 Bathyarchaeia archaeon
GGCCTCTTAAGCACAATAAATCGCGTCATAAGTGTCCAGTTTTTTTCATAGTACTTTCAGACGAGCCAGATTTTATCAGCAATTAAACCTATCATTAAAAACAACAAGTAAGGCATCGAAAATAAGAATACTTTAAAGCCCTCTGTCTCAGAACTTGAAAATACTAGTTTTCGATTTTGAAATAAAAATGCAGCGCCTAAACTAACTGCAGTAAATATGTAAATATTGCCCGCCATGTGAAGGAGTGGTAGGATAAGTGAGGAAATAACTGTCAAGAGATTCATCAGAAAAACAATCTTTGAAGCTTTAACCAAACCAATCTTAACCGGAAGCATAGGGATTTCTACACTCTTGTATTCTCTTATTTTCTTAATTGCTAATCCCCAAAGATGCCCCGGCGTCCAAACGAAATCCAACATTGCAATAAGCAAAGGCATTAAACCCAGTGTATTTACAGCTGCTGTCCAGCCTGAAAATGCGGCGAAACAGCCTGCGAAGCCGCCGATGACAACGTTCCATGGGCTAGTGCGTTTGAGCCAATAAGTGTATACAAACAGGTAAAAAATTATCCCCAAGCTGATCATTAAGAACGTCAATAAATTGATGAACAGATAAGCTGTGGTGAGGCTTATGCTGATCATACCTATGCCTAGTATCGACGCTTTATCTGGTGTTACATGCCCCATGGGGATAGCTCTTTTTGAGGTGCGTTCCATCAGTTGATCAATGTCCTTGTCGTACACGCTGTTCATGACTCCGCAGCCGCCAGCCGCTAGGTAACCCGTCGCCATGAACGCTGTTAATTTCACCCAATCAATGACCGGGAAAGCCGCTAAAATAAAACATGTTATACCTACAAGCAGGTTCAAGAGGGTTACCTTTGGCTTTGTAAGTTCAACGTACTTCTCGATTTCTTGTTTCACAAATCTTTACCTGCCTAGTTTAAAATATCCCTACATACCCATGCCGTTTCCAGAATCTTGTCCGGTAACTATGATGCTTCCCCACAATCCTGCTTCTGCATCACCTGCAAGAGGTGAAGTATAGAATAAATTGCCTGTAGTCATCGGTCCAAAAATAACCGAGCCACTTTGGCCAGTTTGAAGAGGACTACCGGCTGAACCGACTTCAGCGTTGTAAAGCATAATAGCTCCTGTCAATGGGGCGCTCATAAGTGCGAAAGCATGAGGCGAGTTTCCAACGTTAAAAACAGTCATGTTAACGACGTCACCAATTTTGAGTCTTAACGTGGGTCCAGGAGACGTTAAATTGCTGGCAGAGTAACCAAAACCCAAGTTACCATTTGGCATTTCCCCTTCGTAAAGCACAATAACAATATTTGGGGCGCTGTTTTGACTGGTGTTTTGGAGCGGGGTCTGAAGTCTGAGAACAAGACTTGAATCAACTGAAGCGATCAAAGCTATCGTTAGGATTCCGAGAATTATTAGTGGAAGATATTGTTTGAAGTTGCTCATATTTTTACTACCCCATCATTGGAAGTGAAAATCCTGCGGCAATACCCAAAAAAACGATAGCGACAACTGCTGCTATTGGTAAAGTAGCTAACTGAATCTTTTCGTAGCGCAAATTCTGGTAATACATTGATACAATAATTGCTTGCACTGCCGCAACTATGCTTATAAAAAGTATCACTAATGCGGATTCTCCTGCAAATAATCTGACTACAAGTTCCATGGTTGTTGCAGCCATTAATCCAACCCATATTCCGATGTATACTCTAATTCTTGTCATATTTTTCACCCTAAATTAAGTAAAATAGCGGGAATAGAAAGACCCAGACGATATCGACAAAAGCCCAATACAATCCTATGCTTTCAACCGCAGTATATTTTGTGGCTGTAAAGCCTCCTTGATACGTCTTTGTTATTAGATAAGCAATTGCTATCAAGCCTGCAGCCACATGAAAACCGTGAATCCCCGTTAAAGTAAAGTATGACGATGCAGGCAAACTACTGCTGAAAGTGAAGCCTTTGCTAATTAGATCGGGCCATTCATAACCGAAATGTATGAAGTCAAAAGCAAAGCCTAACGCGAAGGTGCTGATTAACCCGATTTTTAAGCCTTTAACGTTTCCCTGCTTTATTGAATAAACCGCTATTGCCATCGTTAAGCCACTGCTAAGTAAAATAAAGGAGAGCCCTAGTCCAAGTACTGGATTTTGCGTTTGTATTGAAACAGGCCATGCAAAATAGGACGCGCTGTCAGCTCGAACATAGAGGTAAGCTACAATAAGTGAACCAAAAACAAGGATTTCCGATATAAGAAAAACCCAAACGCCAGTTTTTTCCTTGCTTAACTCTTCAAGAGGGAACTTTTCTCTTGTCGATTCTTATAAGGCGAGAAATTTTTCTTCCATCCCGTC
>JBJKPJ010000340.1:0-1997 GCA_046706605.1 Bathyarchaeia archaeon
TACCAGTCCAAGTTGTAACAAATAGGTCGCAACGTTTAAAAAGTAAGATGAATTTATCAAAAAGACATTTCCAAAAAAACAATAAAGTGACGAAATAAAAATGATTAAACAAGCAAATCCCAACCCACAAATAAAAGCTAAATGCCCTGACTGTGACGCTGAACTTGATGTGCCTTCCGACACAGAAAAAGGCGAAATCCTAAGCTGCCCCGGCTGCGGTCTAGAACTTGAAGTTAAGCAAGTTAAATGTGGATGCGTTGACCTTCAAGAGTTAACAATTGAAGGCGAAGACTGGGGCGAATAAACAGTATCCACCTATCATTTATCATTTAAGTCGTTAGTTTTTTAAAAAAATTTTAGTTTTCTCTGGGGAACAAGCGTTGAGCATTGCACTTTTGTATGAACGCAGCGAAAACGACGAAAACGGCATCAAACAAACCGCCCAGCAACTCGGCTTGGACCTGACGTTTATTCCCTTCCGGAAAATCGCTCTTGCTATCTCTAAAGACGGCTTTAGCGCCAAAACCAAAGGCAAAGACTACACCCCCACCATCAACAATGTTAAGGTGGTGCTTAACCGTGCCCAGAGCAAAAACCGCCGCCTCCAAGCCAGCTACATCATGGAGACGCTGGGCAAAAAAACCCTCAATACCTCTCAAGTCGAGTTTGTCTGCTACAGCAAACTTCGCACCCTGCTCAACCTCCAAAAAGAAGGCTTGCCAATTCCCAAAACCATGTTTGTGCCATGCGACGCCACCGACACAATGAAGAATGGGCGAGAAATCCACAACGAAAAAGACATAGCCGACCTGTTTGAGGCAGGGATTCCCTTAGAGCGAGGCATTGTGATTAAGGCTGATGCGGGTACTCATGGAAAGATGATTATGCTCAGCCAGAACCGAGCGGAACTGGAAGCCAACATCAAAGAAACCAAGCCCTCAATAATCAATCCCGTTGGGGTGGTGGCGCAGGAGCTTGTGCAGAAGTGGTTTTACGACCTGCGGATAATCGTTTCGAAAGAACGGGGCAAAGAACCCGTGTGCTACCACACGGCGCTGGCTCGGGCAGGTTTTAAGGATTTCCGCACCAACACTTTTTTGGGCAACTTGGTTTTCCACGCCAAACTTCCCGTAGCTATCCAGCAGTTGGCGGTCAAATGCGGCATCGCCTTAGGCAAAGCTAGCAAAGCGTGGATTTTCGCTTTGGATGCCATGGTGGATGTAGATGAGCACAAAAACGCCGATGAGATATACCTCAAAGAGCAATTGGGCAAGGCGGGAGAGGCGTTTGCACCAGTTATGAAGGTGAAAGCTGATGAGTCTCGGCTCACTGATTTCGAGGGTTGGACACGTAAACTCGAGAGGGCCTTTGCGGGTTACCAGTGTAGTGGGGCTTACGAAAGCGTTAAAGATATAATTGAAGAAAATGTAGAGCAAAACCAAAATGCATTGGTGTTTCATGAGTCTAACTCGTGCCCAGAGTTCTGGGAGAATACGCGGCTGGCAACGGGACTAAATGTGGCGGTTCCGCTGCTGTCGGCTGCAAAAAGCCTAATGGACTACTAAATAGGAGAAGGAAAACATGAAAATTGGAATAATTGGCGGTTCAGGATACGTCGGCAGCGAACTACTACGGCTGCTTCTTATGCACCCTCAAGTAGAAGTAACTATGGTGACATCGCGGCAGAGCGTCGGCGAATACGTTTTCAACGTGCACCCCAACCTGCGAGGCATGACACAACTCAAATTTGTTCCCCAAGACATAACAGAACTCAAAAACAACTGCGACCTCATCTTCACTGCAACCCCACACGGCGGCTCAGTCAACTTAGTCCCCAAACTGCTCGAAGCAGAGTTAAAAGTCATTGACATGAGCGCGGATTTCCGCCTCAAAAACCCCAAAGACTACGAAACCTACTATGGCTGGATACATGCGCACCCCGAAATGCTAAAAGACGCCGCCTACGGCTTGCCCGAGTTGCACCGCGAGGAAATTAA
>JBJKPJ010000341.1:0-1964 GCA_046706605.1 Bathyarchaeia archaeon
CTACAGTTCCTACGGCGAAACATCAATGTACGTTGGTTCCCCAACAACAACAGCACCAACCGTTCCACCAGCAACAAACTATGCCACATCAGCTGATCTAGTGACTTACATCAGTGTTGCAGTGGTCATCTTGCTCATCGCAATAGCCATAGTAGGCGTATTGCTGATAAGAAAACACTAAAGCACATAAAACAAAACAATCTTCCCTTCTCTTTTTTTTAAGACCTTAAGTTTTAAACTTCAAATAGGCATCTTGTTCTGATTGATTTATATATAAAAGAACAAAACAGGTTAGCTGCTAGTTGGTAAAATATTTTTACCTTAACATGCTATCGTGATATGTAAATTTGGGGTGTGTTTATGAGGCGACGCGTTTTGGCAACTATTGTGTTAGTTATCCTTGTCGTTGTCTCAGCCACTGCGACAGAGGTGCTTTTACAATCAAATATCAACAATCAATCCCCGATAGTAAAATCGGGCTTTCATGTGGGCGTGTCATTCTGCGGCAACACCACTGCCCAAGCTGAGCTGCTGATTGATAGAGTAAAAAACTTTACGAACCTATTTGTGGTGCAATCAGGTCCAGTCAGCACTAATGAAACCGCTATGAACGAAATTGTGAACTATGCAGTTGATTCTGGGCTGGATGTGATTGTTTATTTTGGTTACTTTAACCCAGATTACCCTTGGCAGATTCCTTGGCTAGATTATGCTAAGCAAACGTGGGGCTCACACTTTTTGGGTGTTTATCTATTTGATGAACCAGGTGGACAAGTCATTGACCAGAATCAGACTTACGCTTTTAACAGGCTGCGACAGGAATACGCTTCTGCATACTATCAACATCAACCAGGAATTAACTTGGAACTTAACGGTTCTTTGCCCATTGACCTTAATGACGCCGCTTCCCACTTTGAATCTATTATTCAAGCTGAACTGGGATTAAACCAACTTAAAACCCGCCAAATCTCCTCCTTCACCAGCGATTATGCCCTTTACTGGTGGGATTACTTAGGCGGCTACGACAACCTGTTTGCTGAAGTAGGCGCAAACGCAAGTTTAACCCAAACAATAGCGTTGGTTAGAGGCGCAGCCAGGATGGAGAATAAAACGTGGGGCACCATAATAACTTGGACCTATGATCAACCACCCTACTTAGTTAACGGTACAGAAATGTACAGTGAGCTTCTTACGTCTTATCTTGCTGGAGCAAAATACGAGGTCATCTTTGACTACCCTCAAATCGGCAATAACTCCTACGGCGTTTTAACTGACGATCATTTTGCTGCGTTAGAGAACTTCTGGAATACCATACAAACCTTAGAGAGCAACAGTAAACCTGACGCTGTCTTGGTTTTGCCGCACAATTACGGGTGGGGAATGAGGAGCCTTCAGGACAGGATTTGGGGGCTTTGGGCGCCAGATAGTACTTCAGCTCAGATTTGGGATGCCACTCAAAAACTTATTTCTCTGTATGGCACGAGGCTTGATATTGTTTATGAGGATGCCCAGTTTTCTGTTGATTCAATAGGCTATGATCATGTGTACTATTGGAATCAAACCATTTAGCGTGTGCTTTTATTTGTTTTTTATGCATGGAAAAACCCTTAGCTTTCAGGGTAATGTTCTTATATGTTGGATAACAGCGTTATACTAGATGTGTAGGAAGCAGAAAACATTGTACCCTTGCCCAATGGTATAATTTTAACCCCATCTGCTTCCTACCCATTCGCTACAATTTCTTTTTAAAAAAAGAAAAGAGAAAAAATGATGGTTAAGTCGACATCGTGTTTTCAGAAGCCTGCTTAACCAAAAGATGCATCAAATCTCGTTTAGTAACAATTCCCAACAGCTTCTCAGGATTTTCAGGATCTAAGACAACCACTCTGCCAGTCTCTTGCTTGCTCATCTTTCTAACAACATCCAGCGCTGTCTCTTCAGGGTAACAGACATCAATGTTTTGC
>JBJKPJ010000342.1:0-2225 GCA_046706605.1 Bathyarchaeia archaeon
TCTGGAAGCTGCTGGGGTAGATGTGGATAAAACCTATAATGAATCTGAGTTGGCTAAGGGGAATGAGTTGATTTTTGCTGCTTCAGGTATAACAAAAGGTGAATTGCTTGATGGCGTTCGATTTACCCCTACAGGTGCTATCGTTAATTCTTTTTGCACCAGACTTCCAAGTGGAACCATTGAGCGGTCAGAAACGGTTCTCAAATTCAAGGGGCACCCAATCTACAGTCAAATAACCTAAACCCCTTTTTTAGGTTTCCATTTTTTATAATGTTAAATCTCAAAAGTAGCGGGTTCTGTTTTTTCTGGTTGTTTACTCAGTGGGAAGCTGTTGATCGCTTAGTTTTGCCAATTCTAGGTAGCGTTGCTCAACGATGTTTTGCAGTTGCTTTCGGAGTTCTTCGCCAGACAGTTTTTTCCTTTTTAGCAAGCTGGTTTTTTTAGCTAATTCCTCGTCGCCAAGCCCCCTGAACCATGTTTCAAAGTCGCCCCGTTGTACATGGAACTCTACTGATACAATGTTGGCTTTTTCAAGTTTATTTGCGAAGTCTCGGATGCTGTGGGAATGCAGGTTTAAGGGGGTTCCAAGAGCGCTATAAAAGTTGAATGCTTTGTCGTGGGGTGAATAGGATAGGATTGCACCGGCTTTTTCTTTGCTGATTTCAGGTACACCCAGCGCTTTTTTTCCTTTTTTGGTGATTACAAACACGCCTTTCTCTGGTAAACTGGTATATCCCATTTTTATGAGTCCCAGTAGGTGCATGTTTACTGGCTGGAACTCTTTGTTTATTTCTTTAGCTATGTCGGCTGCCTTCATTGGTTTATCGTTTAGAAGCAGGGTTTCCAGTATTTCCTGTTTGAGAGGTGATAAACTCATACAAAGCACCTGTAAGTTTTTGTATACAACTGACTAGTCAAAGTTACTTAAAACTTTTCTGCGGTAAACAACGCTTTTTTTATGTTTCAAACATAAATATCAACTATAAGTAAAGCTTTAGTAGAGTGATTCCATAGCTAATTTGATAATGGTGAAGCTTGGACATGAAAATAGCTGTTTTGGTCTATGAGTACCCGCCCAAAATAGTAGGTGGCTTAGGAACTTACGCTGCAGAAATCACCCGCAAATTCGTCTTAAACGATCACGACGTTACTGTCTTCACAATGAATGACGACGAAGGCTCCCTGCCTACACGAGAAATTTGGAGAGGCATCGAAATCCATCGCCCTCTCCACATTGACGTTTCTGATTCGTTGCCTGACGTAATCGCTGAGGATATACGGAAATGGGGACGCGGTATCGATCTTTTTGGTAAACTGATGGTCTACAATTACTTGTCAGCATCAAAACTTGTTAATGAACTTATCAAAAAAGAAAACATGAAGTACGATGTGGTTGTGGCTCATGATTGGCTCTCTGCAATGGGCGGCGTTACCGTTAAACGGGAAACCGGTTTGCCTTTCGCGTTCCATGTTCACTCCACCGAAAAAGGCAGAACTATGGGAACAGGTTCAAGCGTGGTTAGCAACATCGAGTTGCGTGCAGGCAAAATGGCTGACCTAATTATAACTGTCTCGTATGCGATGAAAGATGAGTTGGTTCAGCTTGGTTTCCCTAAAGAAAAAATCCAAGTATGCTACAACGGTGTTGACCCAAACAAATACAACCCAGAAAACGTCTCTAAGGAAACTATCCAGAAAATTCGCGCCAAATACGGCATCAAAGACGACGAGTTAATGATTCTTTTCCTTGGTCGCCTTGTCGCCGTCAAAGGCATAGACAAATTGATTATGGCTATGCCGCATATTTTGCCTAAAATTCCTAAAGCAAAACTGGTTATCGTTGGCGTGGGGGACTTGCAGGAGTACCTAACCAACCTGACTCGAATGACAAAACTCGACGAATACGTCAAATTTTGCTTTGATTTTGTTCCCGAAGAAGAACGCATCCAACACTACGCTGCCTGCGATGTAGCCGTGTTCCCCAGTTTCTACGAACCCTTCGGCATAGTGGCGCTTGAAGCAATGAGCATGGAAAAACCCGTAGTGGTCGGCGCGGCAGGCGTGAGTGGTATGCGGGAAATCGTCATATGCTGTGGAGAAGAGCAATGTGGCTACCATGTTGATCCATACAACCCCTCTGACATTGCATGGGGTGTCATAAGCGCTTCAGCAAGCCCTGAACGGCGAAGACTGCTGGGTAAAAACGGCAGAAAACGGGTGTTGGC
>JBJKPJ010000343.1:0-5108 GCA_046706605.1 Bathyarchaeia archaeon
ATATTGAAAACTGCTAAGAATTGTCACTTTCAAGTCAAATTGGCACAATAACATCTACCTGCTGATTTTAATATAGGCACATTTGAATAGTTTCCTTGGCGGGGTCTGTTAGGAAACTCCTCAGAGAGATCTCTTGGGAGTTTCCTTGGCGGGGGCAGAATTCCTTTAACTTTTAGGCGCAAGATAGTTTTAGGTGTAATCAAGTGGTAAATATCATAGAGGACTGGGAGGTCCTTGAGGAATATGCTGGAGAAAAACTTGGCTTCTACCAGCTACTAGACAACGATGGAAAAATAGAAATCAGAGTCCAAACCGGAAGAGTCGGATTCAAACAAGAATTCGCCTTAGGCAACGACGTGCTGCTTAACAGGATCTTGGATTTTTGCAAAAAACACCGCTACATCCGAGTTTGCGAAAACATGCGTGACGACCAATTCTTCAAGTAACGGAGCCTATGCAATGAGGAGACGACTGGATCGCTCGCGCTGTGTGGTTTGCGGCAAGCCACCTGCAGGGCACACGGGCTACGTGTACTATCAAAGCGGCACAACACGACTCTACGCACCCTTCTGCCAAGACCACCTAAACAAAGCATCCCAGTACGCAAACCCCATATTTGAAAACCAAGCTGCCCTCGACCTTTTCAGGCAAATGTTCCCCGTAACCTACTTGCAGGACGTCAAAGGCAAACCAGTTCTGTTTTTTGACAGCCGCAAAACGGCAAAATCTAACTGAGAGTGAGGCGGGAGGGAATGGCTGAGCTTACATCAAACGCAAAAACCCCCGACGTATTGTTTGGCACCAAAGCCGGTTCCAAATCCTGTAAGTCAGAGCAAGCAGACGGCTCTGCCGGCATCAGCCCCCTATGCCCACAATGCAAAAACAAAAGAGCCTGGAAAGATGGCACACGCACTTCAATGTTTGGATGTAAGATACAACGCTGGCTGTGCAGAGATTGTGGCCTAAAATTCTCAGACCCCAAAGACATGATGAAGGCTAATACTATCCTTGAAAGTGTTGAAACGGTTGAAACGAAGTCATTAAAAACTCCAGACAACAAAGTATCTAGCGCCCAAATATGCGTCACGGAGACGAAAAACTTGGCAGCAGAACAAACAACCGAAGTTCTGCGGGGAAAACAAACAGCTAAAGGAACCATTGTTGAATTCAGCTTCTGGCTACTAAAACAAGGATACTCAAAAGCAACCATAACAGGACGAGTAAAACTACTAAACAGACTCATGCGACTAGGCGCAGACTTCAACGACCAAGAATCAATCAAAGAAATCATCTCAAAACAGAACTGGAGCGTTAGCCGAAAAGTCAACGCAGTAGACGCCTACGACACCTTACTAAAGATGCAAGGCAAAACCTGGACTCCACCCATATACAAACGAGTAAGAAAACTACCGTTCATCCCAACCGAAACCGAAATAGACCAACTTATATCAGGATGCAGCCCACGAATGGCAACGCTGCTTCAGATGCTAAAAGAAACAGGAATGCGATGCGGAGAAGCCTGCGACCTACTAAAATGGACCGACATAGACCTAGAACAACGCTCGGTCAGAATCACACCCGAGAAAGGAAGCAACCCACGAATCCTGCCTATATCAATCAAACTCGCCGACATGCTCAAAGAAATCACAAAAAGCGAACACCTCTCTATCTTCGGCGTCAACTCCGAGCGGATGAGACACAACTTTGGCAGACAACGCAAACGAGTAGCCGCTAAAGTAAAAAACCCAAGAATAAACCAAATAACCTTCCACACCTTCAGACATTGGAAGGCAACGATGGAATACCGAAAGACACGAGACATCCTCCATGTCAAAGAAATCCTCGGCCACAAATCCCTCAACAACACAATGCTCTACACTCAGCTGATCAGCTTCAAGGACGACGAATTCTCCGCCACCGTTGCCCACTCAGAAGAAGAAACCTGCAAACTCATAGAAGAAGGCTTTGAATACGTCTGCGATTTCGGAAGCAATAAAATCTTTAGGAAACGATAATAATGACCGCTAAAAAAATATTTGTAGGACCGGGAATCAGACAAAAGCATGTTGAAGTGGACCGGGGGGGATTTGAACCCCCGACCTCTTGAGTGCAAGTCAAGCGTTCATACCAGCTGAACTACCGGCCCACGCTTCCCGAATCTTTAGCTTCTCTGGGATATTTAGGTTTTGCCAGCTTAAAAATAATTGAAACAAAAAATGAGAATAAACTTGTTTATAGACCAAGTTGTTGATTAGTACCTGTTTCTTGGTCGGGCGGGTCGCTTCTTTTCCCAGCATTCTCGGCAGTAACTGGTCTGTTTGGGTCAGGTTTGAATGGGACATCACATTCCTTGTCACATTCAGAACAAGTTGTTTTATGCATTTCTTTGGACACTTATTCAACTCCTTCTAACTACTCAGATACAAACTGGGGTTGCTCTGGTTTCTATGCGTTAAGAAGATAGATATAAGATTTGTCGTAGCTAAAGAATTAGCCTTTTCGCATCAAATACAGGTTTAAAGATTATATTGTTAAACAAACAAGTTAAACCGAGGAAAACGCCTTGGAATTAAAAACCGTAAAAATCAATCCGCCCAACGACTGCAACACCATCTTAGGCACAGCACACTTCATAAAAACCGCCGAAGACCTATACGAAGCACTGGTAAACTCGGTTCCTAACATCCAGTTCGGGCTAGCTTTCTGTGAAAGTTCAGGACCCTGCCTTGTCCGAAGTGAAGGCAACAACCCCCAACTGCAACAATTAGCCAAACAGAAAGCTTATGAAGTTGGCTGCGGACACAGCTTTCTGATTTTCATAAAAAATGCCTATCCACTCAACGTGCTTGACAAAATCAAAAAAGTACCTGAAGTCTGCACCGTTTATGCCGCTTCAGCTAATCCACTGGAAGTGGTAATCGCTGAAACCGAGCAGGGCAGAGGCATCATTGGCGTAATCGATGGCTTCAAAAGCAAAGGCATCGAAACTGACAAAGACGTAGCGGAACGGCGTGCGTTTCTGCGGAAGATAGGCTACAAACTCGGCTGACAGCTTTATTGTTCCCATGCAAGCAACATTTGGAATAGGGCATCGTCTATGTTGCCGCCCGTTAAGACCAACGCAACAGTTTTTCCTATGAACATGTCCGTGTTTTCCCAAAGCAACGCAACCGCAGCGGCGCTTGATCCTTCCAGGACCTGTTTTTCATGTTCCCACAACAAGTAAACTGCGTGCCGAATCGATTCTTCTCTTACCACAAAAACCTTATCCACAAATTGCCGCACAATATCAAAAGTAATCGAGCCCTTCTCGACACCGCCAGACAAGCCTTCCGCGATTGTTCTGCCTTCGTGGCGGTGTGGTTTAACGATTTGCCCTAACTTTAAGGATTCAAACATTATAGGAACCGCGGCAGATTGAACGCCGTAAACCTGCACTTTTGGTTTGAGGCTTTTTATGGCTATGCTGATTCCTGAAATTAAACCGCCGCCACCCACAGGCACCACAATTGTGTCCAACTGGGGAAGTTGCTCTAAAATTTCCAGTCCAATAGTTCCATGCCCCGCAACAATTAGAGGGTCGTTGTAGGGCGAAATATAGAGGCGCCCTTCTGTTTGGGCGATTTCTTTGGCTTTCCGCTCTGATTCAGGGTAAGTTGCGCCAAACAGTACCAACTCAGCGCCATACTGCTTTATGCCGTCAACTTTGATTTTCGGCGTGTTGGTCGGGACGACAATCTTTGCTGAAAAACCCAGTGCTTTTGCCCCAAACGCCACTGCCTGTCCATGGTTTCCCGCTGAAGCAGTCACAATGCCTTGAGCTTTTTCTTTTGCGGTGAGGTGTTGGAGTTTGTTTATGACGCCTCGAATTTTAAATGCATGTGTGACTTGCTGGTTTTCCAGCTTCAGGTACACTTTGGCGCGGCAGAGTTGGCTTAGAAATTTTGACTGAATCAGGGGGGTATGTTTTGCGTAGTGTGCTACGGTTTCTTGGGCGTGGAGTATGTCTTGAAGCGTTACCATATATATCACCGAAAATACGATGTACCTGTTAACATTTGTAGCTAAACTATTTTTTGTTTGTCCCAAAAAGGCAGTAAGAAAAGGGTTTGCTGGGGCTCTGGACCAATAGGAGAAAGAGCGAAATGCAAAACGCTCCTCACGAAACTATGGCTCAGCATCGTGAATTAAACCAGAGCCCACTCAGCCCACATTTTTCGCCAATGCATCCCCACAAAAAAAGGGAAAGGGAAATTGATTTTGCTGATAGCTACTTCTTCCTAAGAATCAGTGCGCCAATAATTGCCATGACTATGACCATGACAACCACGCCAGCAGCCACATACATCAAGACATCACTTGTTGTTGCATAGTTGCCTGTCGCCACGCTTGTCGGTGCAGTAGTTGCCAATTCACCCGCATACAGATGAGTCTGCGCTGTAGAACCATAGTAGCCATTAGTGCCTGCAAAAGTTGCAATAACAGTGTAATCACCCGGAATATCAGGAGTCCACGTAAAACCGTAAGCACCTGTGCCGTCAGTTGTAGTAGTGCCAATAGTGCGGTAGTTACCGTTAGCGTCAACGACACTTATGGTAACTGGAACGCCAGTGACATCATGTGGAATTGGCTGCTGCATATACACAGATTCCATGAAACTACTCATGCTAGCATCAGAAACCGCTGGAAGACCATACGGATAGTTTGCTGCAACTGCTTCTTGCTTTGCACCCGCAGAGACATCCATCACAGTACCAGTAATAGTAACCGGCGTAGCAGTAGTCACACCAACCTGCGGTGCCGAAACTGTTGTGCCAGTAGGACCTTGACCATAAGCATAGATCTGGTTATCATATGCATTGAGGTTAGTCATGATGCCGTAAGCGAATTCGGGATTAGCGTTGACGTTAAAGCTATCAATAGACCAGACTAGAGAGCCATCAGTACAGTTAAGTGCCAGTTGCTCAGCACCAAGAAACAGCGGAGGAGAATACTCGTGGCCTGCGCCAAGAAACATCACACCGCCACCACCGCCAATACCAGTCTGAACCCAAATAGGCCAGATATTGTACGGCGTGTTATAGCCAGCATCACCCATGATCTTAGTT
>JBJKPJ010000344.1:0-5244 GCA_046706605.1 Bathyarchaeia archaeon
ACTCAAAAGGGAGAACAGGAGAAAAAAAATAAAAAATGCTAAATTATAAAAAAGCTTTAGTGACAACGCTCATTGTTCTAATGCTAACAGCAATGATAGTGCCACTAGTAAAAGCAGACTTAACCACAGACAAACAAGACTACGCACCAATAGACCCAGTAAACGTCACAGGTACAGACTTTCTGGCAAACCACGAAGTCACATTGACGTTAATGGGTCCAGATGGCTTTGAAAATTACACCTGGACTGTTGTGTCAGACGAAAATGGAACAATCAATACAACTTATGACGAAGGACTAATGAATGGCAACTTTACACTTGTAGCAACAGATGGAACAAACACACAAACAACCACATTCACGGATGATGGTCTTCAGGTTAAGGGAACAGATAACAATAGCCACAATCAGCGAACCAACGCGGAGAACTTTGGAACAATACCCAAAGGGAATTCTCTAGTTATTGACGCCATAGCCATTACAGCTACTGGAATAGGTACAAGCGAATCTGTTGATTGGTCTGATAGTTATGATGGGACTTACGGGGATAGCGCCACTATAGCAAGCGTTGCTTCTTCTAACTCCTCTGGTGGAACATTCACCAAGAGCGTTAACAGCGCCGGCATTAAACTCACAATAGATACAAGTACCTTAACTGTTGGTAAACTATATTCTGCTAAAATACTTTTTACTGCTGAATTTACAGCCGGAAACCAATATGGCGTTTACTATTTTAATTTCACTGTTGGCGCCCCGACTCCATCTGGTACCACTTTATCAGCATCAGTTAGCGCTACGCCAACATACACCCGAACTTTTGAATGGACTATCGATAAATCAGCAAATGCAACAACTCTGAATTTGTTTAAAGGTGACAGCGCAGACGTAAAATACACAATCACTGCAACCAAAAGCAGCGGAACAGATGCGGCTACACTTTCAGGAAACGTTGTTGTTACGAATACCGGCACTGTTGCCACTACTGGTTTGGCAATTACCGTAGAAGCTCAAAGACTCATCGGTGCTACTTGGACCCAAATCGTTTCACCGACAAGCGTCGATGCCAGTTCTAATCCGACGTTAGATCCAAATGAACAAGGCACCTATGCATACAGTTTGACCTTAGGTTCTAGTGATGTAGCTTCTGGAGACTCATACCGAGTCGTAGCTCACGTTACTATCACCAATTATGCTGGTCAATCAGGTGCTTACGGTCCAAATCCAAACTCTGATCCAGTTACCATGCCAGACCCGACGTTAATCAACGACCAAATCAATGTGGATGACACGTATAATAGCCTCTCATGGACTTTCTCTGCAAGCGGCTCTCAAACGTATGTAAGAACGTTCTCTGCTGAGACTGACGCTTCCAAATACACCGATGGTTTGGCTACAAACGATTTTGAAAATACTGCCACCATCAGAGGAACTACAACAACGAGTTCAGTTACAGTGACCGTTAACTCATATATGCTGCTTGTTTCAAAGACTGCAGCAACATCGTATACGCGGACATACAACTGGGCTATAAGCAAATCTGTTGACAAATCCGTAATTTACACATATGGAGGTACGGCTACTTTTAATTACAATGTTACTGTGTGGCAGACTGGATACACTGATAGCAACTGGAAAATCACAGGCACAATAACGATTACTAACCCAAATATTGCAAACAGCGTGACTGTAAATATAGGTGATGTAAACACTAATGGCGGCGGCAGTTTTGCTATCACACAAGCTACAGACGCCACAGGGTCAGGAACAACCTACACTATCGCTGCGGACACAACAGCCACATTTGACTATACCATAACCTTTGCAAGTGCCCCAACATCTCTTACAGGCACAAATAAAGCTACGGCAACAATCAACAATGACCTCAGCGGGATTACAAGCGGAACCACAACCTTTGAAAGCTCACCTTTAAACACCAATTTCGGATCGCCTACAACAACAGTCGATAAAACAATCACAATCCAAGACACCTTCGACGGAACTACAGATGTCCTTGGAACACTTACCGCGACCGATTCTGAACCTTATACTATTCAACAATACCTCTACGACCATACGGTCTCACCAAGCACCACAACAACTTACACCAACACTGCTGAAATAGTTGAAACAGAGCAAACAGCTTCCAAAACCGTAACCGTTACAGTACTTCCAACAAACATCGTTACTGGCGGACTTTGTCCACTGAATGACAATACATTCCAGCTGAATTTCATCCAAGACCCACACGCCGCAACGATTGGTAACTTTAAGCTCGTAAGCAGCAACCCCGGTCAATTCTACTACAACGTTTTCTACATCGGAACACCCGGAACTACCGTCACCTTAACCTTGACGTTACCTCCCGAGTTTGTGACTCAGGGAGCTATGCCAATTCAGGCCTACAGCGACGTAACTATTGGTGCTGATGGGTGCTTCATACCAAGTGGTGTAATGTATGTGTCTGACGCAAGCGCCCTCGATGGCACAATCACTCTAACTGTACCCGCTTCAGGACTAATCTACATCAACGTTCACCTAGACTATGCATACAAACAACAAACCAACTTCCAACAATCAGGCACAAATGCACTAAATGGCGGTGGCAGCGGTACCATAACTATCAATGATAATACTGCGTATACATTCTCATTCAGCGTTACAGGCGGCGACAGCAAAACTGACTCAACAGCAGTTTATAACTCAAATGTCTTTAAGAAAAATGCTGGCTTTGGCGGCGCAATCACAGATATCGACGGCAACGGAATTAGCGGATTGAAAGTTCTCTTTAAAGTGAATGGCAAAAACGTCGGCAATACAATTACTGATGACAACGGTTTGTACTTATTCTCGTATAAGTGGACAGGCAAAGCAACAACCTACGAGATTGTGATCAACGGCGTCACTGTGGACACTGGCAGTCTTAAAGCAAACGGGTTTGTCCTCTCAGAGTTCATAGAGTAAATCCGCCCTCAACCCTTTTTCTTTTTTTAGTTTTAAAATACAGTAGCTTTTCTTGAACAATTATTTCAATACTTCTTAATCAAAAGCATAGTTCGGCTTTGCAATCGACAGGGTCTTACTTGCGAGGGCTGCTCTTTAGGGAGGTTCTTCCAAAGCGAAATGCATAATTTCTTTATAGAAAAGACTCCCCGTTTCTAAATCCACTAAAATTAGTGGTTTTGCTTTTCTGAGTAAAAACAAAGAAAGAGGCAACAAATGGAAATTTGGTTTATGGTTACATTTTCATGTGTTCTTTAAGGACAGTCATAGGTGAGGTGCTTGTTTCTCCTATGCCTCTTAGGGTTCGTAGGACTTCGCCAACAAAGTGCAGGCTGCTTTCGTTGCTGTCTGCTTTAAAGAAAAGCACAAAATCCCAATACCCATAAAGACTCCACGAAGACTCAACTATTACGCCTTTCATGGGTTCGTTGGGCATCTTTTGGAAGTCTTCCCAGAACTCGCCACCTTTTCCAGGAATTGTCTTAAACAAAACAAGATATTTTTGCATAGTTTTTTCCAATTAAAACACCTAACCTAATTTGCATAAACATTCCTTTAAGGCTCTGTGACTACGAGGCGCAATCACAACTTTAAAGAAACAAAATCACTAAAACGCGATTAAATTTAAAAACCTCACAAACATGGAGACAATCAGAAGCCTGCTAAACCCTTGCTTGTACTGAATTGTTTTATATTCAAAATGCCATATAATATAATCATAAAAAGAACAAGCGAACTTTCTTAATAGCGGTTTGAAAGGAGACTATTATTTGACAAAACTAACAAAACAGAATAAGGTAGCTATTGGTTTATTGGTTGGTTTTTTGCTTTTCTATTTTGGTAGTGCATTTGTCTATGCCTACTTGCTTAATGAAGGCACATTTGTTGATCAATTACTATTTACTGGGAGCTTTGAGGCGTTTGTCTTAAAAGTGGTGGTTCTTTTAGAGTTTGCAGTATTTGCAGCCTTTTTCTTTAATGCCTATGACCAAAAATATCAAGCGGAAAAAACGCTGGGCAATACTGAAAAACGCTGGGCTAGCACTTTGGCAGGTGTTGGGGAGGCAGTTATATTAACGGAGAAATCAGGGAAAATCATTTATGCCAACGATGAAGCCGACAAACTTACCGGCTGGAACCTGACAGATATCGAGCATCAAAACGTTAAACAAATTTTTAAAACCCTAAACAACCCCACCGGGCTTCAAGAAAAAAATCCAGTAACTTCCCTTCTTGAAACCGGAAAAATAGTCAACTTCGCAACCACCACAGATCTAATCCGCAAAGACGGCGTCTTGATACCCATCTCAGGCAGCGCCGTTCCTATACGAGATGAAGATTCAAATCTTAAAGAAATTGCATTGATCTTTAGAGATGTTTCTGAGCAAAAAATCGCCTATCAGAAATTGATTGATTCAAAAGAGTTTAACCAAAGCATAATTGACGCTATAACTGACCCTATCTATGTTATTGATCCAAAGGATTATCGAATTTTAGCTGTTAATGATGAAGCAGCAAAAACATGCAAGCTAAGCAAGCAAGAACTTATCGGAAAAACATGCTATGAAATGACTCACTTTAGAATTGTGCCCTGTGAAGGACCACAACACATCTGCCCATTAGGCGAAGTTGTGCAAACTAAAAAACCCATAAGTGTAATCCACACCCACTTTGACGATGACAAAAACGAAATCAAAGTGCAAGTATCACTCTACCCGATATTAGACCACGAACAAAACGTAACCCGAGTAGTTCACATCGACAAAACTCTAACCAACACCCAAAACAACCCCAAACAACAAAATGAAAACAAAAAAATAACGCGCTAACAGAGCTGATTCAACCAAAAAAGAAAGGCACCCGTATCTTCATATTTTTTTGTTTTTGAAAGATTTAATAGAAGCGCTAAATTTTTTACTTGTTGAATTAGAATGAAAATTAGGCTTCAAATATTTACTGAAACCTCACCTTCCTTGGGCAAATATTATCGGTTTGCAGTAATTGACTTGGATAAATCCCCGAATTACCCTGCTAATTTTCTTTGTCTGCTTCCAACCTTTACCAACCGCGAAGTAAAACATGAAAATAAATTTAGTGAGATTTTTAGGGAAAACAGCGCAAAGCAAGCTGAAATTTTGCTTGTTTTAGCGCTAAGACACGAAAAAAACCCCGAAGTGAAGGCTGAACTTGAAAAAAGATTAGCAGGCCTAAATCCAGAAAGATACGTTCAAATTAAATGCCGTAG
>JBJKPJ010000345.1:0-19793 GCA_046706605.1 Bathyarchaeia archaeon
TAAAACTAAATGTGCCGCTGACAAATGCGGTTACAAGTGTGTAGGTGCCTGTTTGGGCGTCTTCGGCAACTGGATATGTGGCGGTGTAGGAGCCGTCAGCATTCTTAGATGGAACAACATCAACTTGTGATTCGTCGGGAAGGGTAAGGAAAGCGGTTATGCTGTCTGGGTCAGCAGCCATGTTGGCAAAGGTTCGGTTGAATGTTTCTCCCCGAAGAACCAGTTGGGTCGCCTGCAGGTTTTGCAGCGGATTAGACTGAGCCATAATTTCACCTCGCTATGCTTCTTGAATCGTTAACGTAAAACGCCGTATCAGCGCATTACCCTCGCCTGGATCTCTCGAAGACACCACACCCGAAACAGCCAAGACGTAAACGTTGACGTCGCCGCCGGTACTGTAGATGTTCAGTGTGCTGTTGAGCTTCAACGTAGCCCCGTTTATTTTTCCCCTAAAATACTGGGCAAGGCTGCTTGCCCAAGCCACGTTTTTTTCAATGCAGGTTATTTTGTGCAGATGCGTTGCACCCAACACGTTGACAGATCTTGTGACGGCTCCGTTTTTCCACTGCGTAACTTGGCTGCCAAGGTAGGAGTCATCCCAACTCCAATCAGTCACGTTTAGGGTCTGCTTATCAAGGGTGCAGCTCAAACGGTGTCTACCCCCACAAAAGTTATGCAGCCACCAAAGCCGTAAGCGCTAATTATTGAGTTTGTGACGTCGATGTAATTGAACTGGTAGTTGATGTTTAAGATGCCCGTGCCGCTCTGAGACGCATAAAAATCGGTTGTTGCTCCGAAGGTGATGGCGTGAATTTTGCCAATGCAGACAGCCATCGTGGGCTGCGAAAACAGCGGCTCCAAAGTCGCATAAAACGTGCATTGGTTGCCAAAGCTAAACGTTGTGATTGGAAAGTAGTTTGTGGGGGGCAGCAGCCAGGGGCAGAGGGCAACACAACTTAACTGAACGTTAGTTTGGGCGTTGCGTTTGGTGATTGTGATCTGGTGAGTTACGCCTTCCCCCACAGTTAGTGGCAGAACTAAGAGGGCGCTTGCAGCTCTTGCCCCATCACTGCCCTGAAACCGCTCGGTCCATGTCTGCTGCACAGAATCCAGAGCTACTTGAACGCCATACGTGAAATTGTCGCCTTGGTTCTCAAACTGCACGCTGTTGGCATCGTTTGAACAGGCTCGAAGATAAAGCAGGGTTTGCGTCAAATTACCAATCGGCGTTGCCCGAGGAGACGTTGAGACAGTTAGGGCGTCAGTGTATGCGGTTGCTTGGGCAGATAGGTCATTGAAGTTGCACAAACCAAGTTGGACGGCGGTTATTTGGCAAACATTAGCCAAAGGCGAAATCCCAAAAATCGATAAGGTGAAGGCACCGCTTGGCGCATAAAGTATTCCACTGATTGTTGCGGTTTCGCCTGCACTTAGCGGTAAGCTGCCACCTGACACCCCATTTTTACCCGTGCCATACACGGCAATGCCGTTAAGTTTGATTGCCAACTCAACATAAGAGTCGCCGCCTGTGGGGTTGTTTAAGGCGATGTTGTAGAGGAGCAACTCATTTTTGGGGATGGTGCCGCTGTATGTTTTTGCAACTCCAAGAGTCAGTGCTGCTTTTAGGGTTATGAGGCATGCAGACCAATAATACGTGTTAGATGCTGTGCAGCCTGAACCGTAAGCGCCTGTTGCTGAGGTTATGTATTCAAAGTAACCTGTGGTTGCAAAGCTTCTTGCCGCTCCATCCAGCATGGTAAAGCCGTTTATGGGGTTCGAGAAGGACACTCCGCCATTCATGGTGATTGCGCCAACACAGAGCTCGACTGGCTGAATGGTTGTTCCTGTTGTGCCTGTGGTTGGGTTAGCGCTTGCTCCGCCCGTGTAGGTAACTGATTGGTCAAGAAAGCCTGAGGTTTGCAGCCCTGAGTACTCACAGACGTCGCACACTACGTCTTGCTGGGAGGAGGCATATGTTACGGTGATTGTTTTGGATGCGCCTGAGCCAATGACGCCGACCCATATTTCGGATTGCATCTGCCCCTGCCCACCCTTCTTTAACACCTGAAAAGCCCACGTAACGCCTATTTGGGTGATGCTGGAGATGGCTGCGGGTGTGCCTGAGCCGACTCCGGATACTAAAACAAGCAAATCCCCACTCACCGGAGTGTTTGCCAGTGTGACCGTGCAAGATGGGCTAAAGCTTGCGGTGCCTCGTGCGTTTCCCTGAACCCGAGTTATTGTTCCGCCGCCTGGAAGCGAGGTTGCCGTTTGGTCGTTTATGAGGTTTTGGCAATCGCTTAAGAGCAGTTCGTTTTCTCCAATCAAAACCATTTTTGATTTCTCCTAGTAGGTGCTGTATGGGACTGCTGTGCTGGGCTGGATTGTTCGGATCCGGCTGGCTTTGCCGTTGCTGCTGGTTGGTTGAGCAACGATGTTTTGGAGCATCTGCCGCATCTGCCGCACAGCCTCGCTGACTGTTGCTTGGTCGGCGCTGCCCTGCACAAACATCAAAGGCGCATTAAAGTTCAAGTTAGAACCACTGCCCTGGGCGTTTGTTGGGGTTACAGAGGAACTTGCTTGCGTGACGCTTGCGCTTGGGTTTGAGATGTCTTGGAGTGCGTCGCCAAAGTTTTCGTTTAGTGGGATGACTGCTTCGGGTCCAGCTTCACCGATGACAGCAAGCGTTGGCTCAGTTACTATGCCGCCGCTTGCCAACCCAATCGTTTTGAGCGCTCCGCCTATGGCGCCGCCGATTGATCCTGCTACGTTTCCAACGGTTTTGATGGCGCCTATCAGCGCGTTTATCGGTGCCATAACCACGTTGATGGCATCCAAAAACACGGTTTTCAAAAAGTTAGCGACGGGCTCAAGCACGTTGTGCCAAAACCACATAACCCCAGACGATAGCGCATTCCAAGCCGCCTCAAGCGACTTCAAATATGTTATGAAGACCGCTGCTAGGAACTCGCCAAACGGCTTAAACACATTATTCCACAGCCAGCCCAAAGCATTAGAAACAGCACTCACAGCAGCAGAAAACGCCCCTCCCAATACGGCGCCTATGGCGTTTATGGCGTCACGGAACGGACCACAATGCTCATACGCCTCATAAAGCCCAATGGCGAGTGCGGCGATTCCAGCAATAACCAGCACAATGGGGTTGGCAGCCAAAAAATCCATAGCACCACTTAATGCTTCGGTTGCAGTTGTTAGTGCTCCATGTATGGCGGCTAGGGCGGTTTCTCCGGCGCTTTGAGCTGCCTCCGCAACTGTGGTGGCGATGGTGGATCCTTTGAGCACGCCTGATATGGTGCTTAAGGATTCTGTAGCTGTGATTACGCTGGGGATGATCATCATGCTGCTAAGCAGCATTTGTTCGTTGGCTTTATTTTGGTAATCGTTTAGGCGCTCTTGGGCGACGCTGAGGTTGTCTTTGTAGGTGGCGAGTTTTTGGTCATCTTCCTGGGCAGTGGCTTCTGCCGCGTTGAGTTTGTTTTGGGCGTCTTGGGCTTGTTGGCTGTTTTCACCGTATTTTGCAACGGCTTTTGCGAGGGCTTCTTTGGCGGATTGGACTTTGATGTCTGCTTTTTGCGCAGTAATCTGTGCAGTGTTGTAGGCATCTAAATCTCGGTTGACCGTTACTTGCTGCATGTGCAAATTGGTCTGAGCATCAATAACACCCTGAATGCCCATAACCAAACCCATACTCGCAGTACCCAAGTTATTGACCGCCATGGCATTTTCTTTAAGTGAGCCTGTATTGGCCTCGGTTTGGCTGCTAAGCTGGGATTGCGAATCGGAAACGGTTTGCTGCGCACTGCCATAGTCTTGAAGAGCGCTGGCTGCTTCTTGGGTGCTTTGAGCTAACGCGTTCTGCTCCTGTTCAGCTTCAGAGAGCGGCGAAAGAGATGCATCAACAGCTTCAGCCATTGTGTTGACGGCGTTTGTGGTTTGGTTCATGCTGCCCTCTATGGTTTCACCCGCTTCAGCTATGGTAGCGCTTGCTTGGTCTGTTGCGGAGATTAGGATGTCGATTTCTTCTTGCGTCATTTCTTCACCTCAAAAACCCCAGCCCACTCAAGCCACGCACACAAAAACCCAAAAAGCTCAGAGTTAGCCTCTAAATCGTCTGCTGTGTATTGATGGAAGTTTTGCAAAACAAAGCCTAGGCGTTGGGCGGTTGGGTTGGCTGCTATGTTTTCTTTTCTAAAAAACTCTTGATGCGTTCACCAAACAGGCGTCCGATGCGGGCAACTTTCTGCATAGGCCAGCTTTCTACCTGCTCCAGCGTGAGTTCAGGGTAGGCTTTTTGCAGCATGCGATGAACCATCGCTATGGTTTTTTCTTGTTTTCCTTCGGTGGTGGTTATGTCGATTTTGTCTAGTTCTTTGCCTTCCCTGAAGGATAGGTCGCCAAAGCGTATGAGTCCAAGTTTTGGGTCGTAGATTTCCTGAATTTCCGCAGCTTTCTTTGTAGCTTTGAAAGGATCAAAGTTGCCCAACTCGATTTGCTCTTGATTTTTCTCCTGCTCTAAGCGTTTGGCTTCAGCCACCAACTGATCCAAACTCAGATGCTCTTGTGTTGTCATTGTGATTACCAGGTGTCGTTTGTTGGGGCGCCAGTTGTTTCGAGGCTGAGTTTGTAGGTGGTGATTTTAGCCTGTTGAACAGTGTCGGTGATGCTGCTGATGAGGCATGGTACGGTTATTTTTGGGTTGCCGCCGCTACTTCCCACTGGACCTAAGATGACGGTTACTGTGGTTCCTGCTTCAAGGGTGACGTGATAGCTGTTGTCAACGTAGAGTCCATCTATGTCGATTTGGTAGTCTTTGTTTCCAGATGCCGACACGGCTGGCCAGTCGCCGCCACTGTTTGCCAAGACGTATTCTTTGATGTTTTTGCTTGTCTCCTTAGCACTGTAGCCTTGCGCGTAGCCTATGGTTTCTCCGTCGATTTGTACTAGGGCGATTCTTCCAATTTGGGGAATTATATTTGCCATTTTGTTTTTTCAACTCCATTTTTTGTTTTGGTTTGTTTGTTACTGTTAGTTGATTCGGGTTGTGCGGGTTTCAACCAAAAAGACATGCCCATTCTTGAAGCGAACCAGTTTCTCGGAGCGCTTGCTGGCGCCCAGTGGGGTTTGAGGGCTATCTCTAATTTTCTCCATAATTTTTTACCTCCAGTTTTCTTTTCTTGTTAGGGTTTGCGAGCGAGAAGATGCAGATAATAAGCCAAAACATCCGGCGCCAACCGATCCTTAACCTCCAACACTGCCTCGTCGCTTAGGCAGTCTGGCGAAACAAACCACTGTGCCCGACACCAAAACTTGAGCTGCTCCGGTGTCAACTGCGCAAGCCACATCTCATATTCTTCGTGGGCTAAAATTACAAGTAAGCCGAGCCATTCTCGGTAGTAACGGTCATCCTCCCCTATGGCGATTAGCAGCTTACGCGACACCTGCAATAGCCGCTCAAAGTTGCCATCGCCATAGAAGTTGCCGATTTCTTGGAATATCCCTTGCGCTTGCTCTAACCGGTAAGCCTGAAACATCCGCCTATACATGGCGTCTAAAATTTTGGTCTGCGGAAAGGTCGCCGCACGCTCAGGCAGCAACTTGTCCAGCAAGCGCATAGGCATATTTACGGCTGCCTTGAGAAGTTTTAAACGCAGATTCAAATGCAAACCTATGGCTCCAAACATTCGTTCCAGATAATTGCAACGTTGCGCCTTTCAGAGCTCTCTATATTGGTGCTCTGGGATCGATAAACCGTCAACTTGAGAAGAGACCTTTTCCTATGACTAAACTTTCGCCTTTCTCTCTCTCTCGTTTTCTTTATTACTCTCTTTCTTATACACTCTCAACACACCCACAACACCAACACAACACGACACCAAACAACACCACACGACACAACACAAAGACAAAATAAACAAATAAGATTCTATATAGAACCTTTAAAAAAACAAAGAGGCTTATGACCTCTTTGCTCGATGTCCTCTTGCTTCCTCTAAGGTTGCGTTGGGATGTGTCCTTATGTAGTTGATGATTCGTCTTTGATATGCAGTTGTTCTTGTGGTTTTTTCCATCCAAATATTGAAGGAAGAATAACTTTTTGAAAATCCCTTCTCTCTCTGAACTGCCTTTTGTTGTTCAATTGTTGCTCTTGTTTCTCTTGCAGTCTGAAATATTCTCTTGACCTTCTCTTCTCTTGTACTGTGTCCTTCTGTCTCTATTCCCAGTTTCCTTGCTTCATTTGTTAAGCCATCTAATTGTCTGCCTGTTGGAATCCATTTCTTTCCAGCCCAAGAACCAAAAGCTAACTCTAATTGTTTCCAATCCCTTATTTTCTTAAAGTTGACATCTTCTTTGAATCTATTGAACGCTTCAGGAAATTTGTCAGTCATTTAGAAAACCCCTAAGTTAATTGTTGAACCTTGCTTTTCGCAACCTGTAACATAGACTATATGTCTCATAAGTTTAGAAGGAAAAGGAACGCTGAAAGACTCAAGAACAGCAACAACTTTCTGAAATGGTCTGCCTTCTTTTCTGCTTAACCGTAAAGTTGCTTCTTTTCTCTTGAATGTGTAATGCAAAAACCCATAATCTACAATGCTGTTACAATCAATGAGAATTTTAAGGTACGTTTCAAAAGTAACAATGCTAAAACACCATGCTCTAAATGTTTTATTGTTGTCGCTTGTAATGTAGATACTGCTTAAACCATATTTTTGTTGAATTTTTTTTAGAACGCTTTTGATATTTTCAAGTGATGTACCTTCCAAATCGAAAAATGGATAGTGTTTTCCTGTTGGTTTACAGTTTTCATTAAATACCTGAGAGGTTATTCCTTCCAGTTTTTGAGACCTTGCAAACATAGTAAAAAAAGTGAATCTATTTGTGGTAATTCTAAAGTTAAACCTTTTTTTGTTAAGGTTGGTTAACTTATAGATTATCATAGTTTTACCTCTTTTTCTTTTGAATTGTCAGTCATGACATTGAATTCATCAATAAAACGGTGTTTTTCATCAAATTGTATAATGTTTTTGCGTAGACTTTTCAGAAATTTAGGCAGTTTATTAGTCTTTTCCACACTGCTATTAATAACTGTAATTAATCCAATATTCTGGAAAGTGTTAATTAATGAATTGATATCCTTTCTTCTTGTGCTTAAACCAAGATGAACGTGTAAATAATCAACCAAATTAGTGTATGATTTATCACAATCAAGATTAAAAAAATCGTTAAATAATTTACCTTGTGAATACTCTCTATTTCTTATGCGGTAATCATCCCAACTTTCAATTTTAGGGTAAACTGTCATTTCTTAGAAGTCTCCGATTTAGTTTTGTATTGTTCAATACAGTCTTTTGAACAAAAAGTCAAATTGTCGGGAATCGGTTTGTTACAATTCTTACAGGTATTACAATTATTGCTTTGAGGTTGATTATTTGATGTTTGAGTGTAAATATCGCCTTTCACATGGATGAAGTACCCTTTTCTCATCATCGGCAAAACATAGCTTTCTAATGCTGTTCTGAATGATACTTTTAAATCCCAACTGAGCAGTTCAGCGTAGGTTTTTAGTGTTTGATTTGGTGGATATTTTTTAATACATTGAACAGCTATTTCTTGCAGTTTTCCTTTGTTGCTTGTTCCTTCATTTACACTTTGAAACTCACTCATGGCTAATCTCCTCTTTGGGCAAAAAACTATCGGTTCTTTTGTCGGCTAACTCCATTATGAAATCATGCCAACTTCTTTTTCCCTTTGCAGATTGGAGTTTTTGAAACTCTTCTTCTGTGAAGGTCTCATTTACAGTCTTTAACATTTTAAGTCAACGAGTCAAGAAAAGAAAGAAAGTTTATATTAACCATGCCTTAATTAATTAACCACATCTTAATTGACAAATGAAAGAGGGTGGTTAATTGATGAAAAGACCGAGTGTCAAAGGTATGGGAAAAATCCAAGCAAACACAAAAATGGAAAACAGAAGAAAAATCATAAACCTGCTAAGTGATTATCAACCGCACGAATACAAGGAAATCAAGGAAAAAACCAACATAAGCAGTGTAACCCTCTCACAACACCTTAAGGAACTTAGACCACTACTCGAAAGGAAAGAAGATAAATCGGTTTATCCTCATCGAGTTTCATACAAGGTTAATCAATTATTCAAATTAGAAATAGAACGAGAAAAAACAATAGAGATTTCATGGCAAGAAATCAAAGAGAATTTTCTTCAGAAAAAGAATTTGACTTATAGAGACTTGTTAGAAACTGTGGAAGGTATTAATGCAATAACTAACTCGTTTTTAGCATTAATTTTGGATGACTTAATCACAAGTGAAGACCTGAAAAAAGACCTTGAAATGGTTTACCTTCTATTGGAAACATTCGTTTGGGAGACATACAAAGACCTCACGCTAAGACTCTTTCAAGAAGTAAGAAAGAATTTAATGGAGAATTGAGTCATGGTTCAAGGCTCAAAAACACTGAAAATTTCTCTTTCCGATTATGGCTCTTATTTAGGTAGGGCAGAAGGATGTTTTGAGGTAAGAGACAAAACTGGAAAGATAAAGCGTTTTCCACATTTCCAAAAAGAAATAGGAGAATGTGTTTTGAAGAGTGGAAATTACGTTTCTGTTGACTCTTTGATTGACCTTGCATTGTGGAACATTGACACATACATTATGACGAGACGCAACAGGGTTGTTGCATTCCTAAAGAACATTGAAGATGACAGTCATGTTAAAACAAGGCTTTGTCAGTATGAAGCAGTACTTGATGAAGCAAAATGTATGGAATTAGCTAAGCAGTTTGTTGTTTCAAAAATTAACGGTCAAAACTATGTTCTCAAGAAGTATAATCTTGAAACTGCAAGAAACAACTATGACAAAAGCCAAATTGCGGATGTCAGATTTGAAAACTTGAAAGTTACCAGAAGAAAGCTGATGACTATTGAAGCCCACAACTCAAAAAACTATTTTTCACAGATTTTCAAGCTGTTCCCTGAAAGCATTAGACCAAAAAGCAGAACGACATACAAGGCTTATGACGGTTTAAATAATGTTTTTAATTTTGGCTATTACGTTTTGGAGTGCAGAGTACATAAAGCACTTTTGAAAGCAAAATTGGAACCATATCTGGGATTTTTGCATTCTGTCCAATTTGGAAAGCCAAGTTTGGTCTGCGATTTTCAAGAACTATACCGTTATTTGATTGATGATTTTCTGATTGAGAGAGCTAAGAAATTCCACAAAAAAGACTTTGTTTTAGTTACTGATTTTATGATGCATCTTAAAATGGGCAAAAGAATTCACTTGAAAGATTATGAAGTTGACAGTTTAGCTCAAGATTTGAATGCTTTCTTTGACCGCATGGTTAACATTGAAAGAATCAAAGTCGGCAACAGACAAACAATTGACACGCTGATTAGTGAAGAGACTCTCTTGTTGGGGAAGTATCTTAGGCATGAAAGAAAAGAATGGATTCCCAGACTTCCAAATATTTAACGCAAAGAATTATCTTCCCAAAGGAAGAGGGTCGCTTGTTTGAGTGAATCCTTCGAGAGTCTCAACTTTTAGGAAGAATTGAGCAGTGACACCTTCGTTATTAGAGTGAAGATATTGATTTATTGTTGTGGTTGCATTTTGAGCCAATGACACCATAAGGTCTTTTGAAGATTGCAAAACTTGGTTTGAATCATATAGTTTCAAGGAAATTATGTGTAGAGTTTCATTGCTGACATTTCTTAAAGTCACGCTTGTAACACCTGCTTGGGTTGCAACACCATAATTCTGAGTTATTTCTGTTATGAGTAAACCAGCTGTTGAAGGGATACTTGCAAGAAGCTTTTGATATTTATCGTTGAGTTGGTTGTATTGAGTTTGAAGTTGAGCATATTGGCTTTGAATTTGGCTATTAGTACTAGAAGATTTTAATTGGTTATAGGTTGTTTGTAACTGGTCAAACGTGTTTTGTAGCTGACTATAAGTTACCTGAAGTTGGCTGTTTGTATCTTGAAGGTTTTGATAGTCGTTTTGTAATTGGTTATAATCGTTTGTTTTGTTGTAAGCAAAATAACCCATGTATGCCGAGACTGTAAACAATATCACAATTATTACAATAAGTGAATAAAACAAAACAGATTTCTTTTGAGTGTTACTCAACTTTTGTTCACCAAGTTCATTTTCTCTAAGTTATGAATATAAGATTTTAGTAAGATTTTAGCATCAAACTAAATACACTTACGTTTTTGTCTTTGTGTTGTGTCGTGTGGTGTTGTTTGGTGTCGTGTTGTGTTGGTGTTGTGGGTGTGTTGAGAGTGTATAAGAAAGAGAGTAATAAAGAAAACGAGAGAGAGAGAAAGACTAAACTTTCGCCCTCTCGATTCTTAACTTGCTCTTCTTTTTTGATAAAAGCCTCTTAATGTCTCCAACAACTCTAAAACCACGCCAATAGCTATTGCAAAAACTATCCAAACCGTGAAGCCAAAACCCAAGAAAGCTGAACTTATGGTGTAAGAGTAGCTGATTCGGTCTCCAAACGGGTTTTGGTTAGCGATACTGAAGAAATAATCTCCATCAATGAAAGCCGTAAAAGAAAAGATTACACTGTGATTCTCATAATCATAGTGGATTGGATTGTGAATAATTGGTTCAAAATTGGGGTCACGAATAACAAACCAAGTTCCAGTGTCATCCCCCGTATAATTCAAAAACCCCGAAACAGTTTGCCCCCTTTGAAGGTCTAAGGTTAAGGCTCTCGATGAGTTGTTCTGGTTAATCAGATTTTCTCCAGAATAAGATGTGTATGCTGTTATTGCTAAAGACAAGACGACTAATAAAACGGCAACAATGATTGCTACTTGGATAACAATTGTCCTGTCCATATTCAGCTTTCTTTTTATCAAATTATAGTTAAATAATTTTGCACAACTTCAAGCAAAGAACTTTTCCCACGGCAGTGTATAGCCAATGAGTTAAGAAGTCATAGCAAATTCCAGACTTCATTAAAGATCGCAGGAATTTGTTCTTGGATGTCCTGGGCTGCCAAATGCAAATACGGGTTAGCCTTTGTGCCTGGATGCCTAACACGCTTGGCAAACACCATGCCGCCTAAGTTGCCGCCTGGGAAAGCTAAAACGCTTGCCGCCCTTGGCACTATTTCGTGAGGCGTGGTGCCTAAAGAAACAAACGGCGCATAGGACACCGTAGGACCAATCTTCGCGGTATTTCCATCAACCTCTTTGGTTATGCTCATGGCTAAGTTGCCGCTTCGCCACGGCACCCTCTTATACACACAATCAAACCCGTAATCAGCCAACTTTTCAACAAAGGCAGGTATGAGTTGATCAGGAAGCTCTTTTGCAACTACCTCCAACTGGAGCCCTGTTTTATTGACTGTGATGGTTATAGACAAAGAATCGACCTCAAATCAGGTTAGAGTTGGTTGGATTTGGAGGCGGATTCCCCGCACCTGCCAGGCGCTTCGAAACAGGCTTGGAGCTTCAGCTTTAACCAGTTCATCTCCAAGGTCAACCACATTCCACCCAGACACACTGAACTGGTTTTGTTGAATGGTGTTTTGCAGCCATCTGGCGATTGCTTCGCGGGTTTGAAGTGCGGTTTCTTCATCTGCAAAGCTGCTTGGCTTAAGCAAGTTGTCGACGATTATTGTTTCTTCAATTTGGGTTAATTCTCGGCTTTGGGTGGTGGTTTTGGTGGGGTTTGGCGGACTATACAGACTGATGATGACGGGCTGGTTTATTGCGTCGAGCATGCTGATGGCTGTGTACTGGATGTGGCTCCAAAACACATCTGACAGTTGAAGGTCAGTTGCTTGGCTGTCCCAATTATCCTGCAGCAGGTTGCTTATTTCTTCTGCCAAGGTGTTGCTGGACATGTTTTTCACCAAGTCTTAGCTTAGCGGCCAGTGCGGTACGCGAAAACGGTTTGGGACTTTGTATCCGAGGGTTGCTTTTGCGGTTGCCAAGGCTGCCGTGGCGTTGGATATGTTTCGTTTTGCGTCGGCGCTGTAACCGTCGATTGCCTGCTTGATTGCAAAGGCGTAAGGTCCACTTTTGGCAACGTGCATATCGCCCAGTGAGTAGTCAAAGGCGCCAACCATAGAACCGCCCACAGATGTCACCAAAACGCCCAAGCAGGCGAGGTCTAAAGCTGCAAGCTGGGCACTCACATACCGAATATCCGAGGAATCCACGTTGGGCACAAGGCTGTAGATGTACTTGTTTGCGTGGTCAACATGCGCCTGCATGGCGGTTGTTGAGAGCGGCAGCCCATAAACCGTATAGTTCGGGTCAGAACCCTGCACGTTCAGATGCGCAATAGCATCTGCAAGGGATGTGTACTCTGGGATAGTTGACAAATAGGCTGCCTCAGTAAAATGGTTATTTTGAAGCCGGCTTTACGGTCCCACACTTAAAAGATTGGGGCAAAAAGGTTTAGGCTGTGTTCATTCCAGTGATTTCACAGATGCAGTACCCGTTTGCGACGTAGGGTGTTTTTCGGTAGCTGGTGAAGGGGATGATTTTTCTTAGGCGTTTTTGGATGTCGATGTCGGTGGTGATTTCCTGTTTTGTGACCATGAAGCCCATGGGAGCGTAGTTGTTGTTGGGGTTTTGCCCGTCGCTGATGCAAAGAATTGTGCCTGCGGGGATAAGGTTACTGACAAGAAGCGTCCATATACCGACTTTCTGTTCCACGTCGTTTGTTAGTGGGTTGGTGACTTCGCGGAATATGTTTGGGTAGGGTAGGTTGCGTAGGGATTCTTCTTGGATGGGGTTGCATGCAATGTACTTCATGATGAAGTTGTGTTGTTTTATGAGGCGGTTGGCTTTGTTGAGGTCTTCCAGTCCGCAGCCGCCTGCGACGGTGATTTCGGTGCCTGTTACGCTGATTGTTTTGCCTGTTGCAGCAAAGCTTAAGCCGTTTGCGTCCCCTGCTGCTTTGATGGCGGTGTAGCTGTCAAGCTCAATCTGATACATCGTGCGAAAAGCAAGACGCATCATTTGCGTATCCACGACGCCGAGTTCAAAGTCCGTTATCATTTCGATGGGGATTTCGACTTCTTCGCCGTAAGTTTCAGGGGTAATGCTCACACTTGAAAGCGGCGTGTAGTCCATGACTGCGGGTGCGGCGATGCCTTTTCGCTGGATTCCTATGGCGACGTTGCCTGCTTCTTTAACGTAAGTGCGGGTTCTGCCTTTGATGATGGGGTCAGGAACAAACAACTTAGCCAAGATCATGGCGTTAGTTGCCATCTGCAAAATCTTCTGATGCAACTCGGGGTACTGGATTGCTGCGCTATCATCCATAGTTACTTGATCGGGTGAAAAACTCAAATTCAATTCTCTCCTGTTGTTGACTGTTTCAATTTTGTTTTCCGACTTTACGGTTCCAACACAAAAAATTGGAGTTAGAGAATCACGATGGCTTGCCCGCCGCTTTGTGCGCCTGTGTCGCAGATGGCGTATTTGGTGGTTGGCGTGTTGTTGGTTATTGCGGCGCCGTTGGCTGCTGAAACAACCAAGTCGCCTGCATTGACTGCTCCGGTGACGGTTACTCGGGCTTTGGCGGGTGCTTTCATGACGGTGCAGATTTTGCCTTCTAAGGCGCCAACTTTGACCACGCCCACCCAGTTCTGCGCTCCCGTAGTAGGCAGAACGGTGCCGTCAGCCGAGACATAAACGAACTGTCCAGCGACCACTCCGCCTGCACCTGCAACAAACGAAAGATCAGTTGAGGTAGGTTGTTGGACTACTGGACCCAAATTCTCATAGGTCATTTTAGCTCAGGTCTCCTGGGTGGATGACTGCGTCGAAGGCTTTTTTCTTCTCAGCCGCTGCCGCGAGTTCTTTGAAGTAGGCGGGTACCGCGACCATGCCTGGCTGCAGGGTTTTTGGTGTGGTGTGTTCGTTTAGGTTGCCGACGGCGCCTTTGCCGTTGGGGCGTTTGTTGAGCGCCGCCGTTATCATAGATTCGATTTTGGCGAGGTTGGCTGCGTTTTCAGTTTTGGCTGCTTCTCTGGCGGCTTCAACTGCTTTTTGAACGGCTGCTTCTGCTTGGGCTTTGCAGGCTTCGGATAGGTTTTGGGCGTGTTGGTCGATTAGGGCTTTTACTGCTTCTGCGTCTAGCGGATTGTTTTGGGGTGAACTACTCATTTGTTTTTTCTCTCCTAAATGTTGGTTAACTCCCATCTGGGAGCGTACCTCTGAGTGGCAGTTTAAGCAGCCAAGACTGGGAGCACTTGCACACTTCGCACAAACACTTTGTGCATTAGCGGCTAAAACTGCCTTTATGCTGCTTTGTTGGCAAGCGTTCATGGCTGCGGCAAAGCCAACGGGCTTAAACTTCGCATGATCATAAGCTCCGCGAGAAACGATGCTAAGCTCGATGAGCTGTGGGTTGCGCATGACTTCCCAGGCACCTCGGCAAATATGCACCAAGTTCATTTGGCTATCTCGGGAGTGGTTGCCGCAAGCGCTACAGAATGCCTCGCCCACCACACGCGGACTGACACTGTCTACGTATTCTTTCTCAATTTTTGTGAGCAACTCATCGTCGCCGCAGACTTCACCTTCAAAGGGCACCTCGACTCGTCCGTCGGCTGCAGCTTTGGGGTCGCTAAGGATGTTGATTATGCCTTTAATGTCCTCAACTCGGTCGCCGTGGTCAACTCGTATCTGGGCATTTTGGCTGACAGCAACAAAATAAGGCAGCTCTTCAGCTGGAACCTGCCAACTATTCGCGTTAACCGTATCGTCGATGGCTATGCCTTGGATGAGTAAGGCTTTGCCGTCAGGGCTCCGCCTAAAAGTGACAGGCACAGTGTAGTCTAGCTGAATGTTGGGTTTAGAAACGCTCATTCAAGGTCTCTCTTTATTTACCACTAAACTTTGATGGAACGCTTTTGCTGACGGCTTCCTTGGGCATTGATTGGTCATAGCTTTGCCGCATAGTTGCCAAATTACCCCAAACTTCTTGGGGCAAACCCAGCTTAGCACGGGCTTCTAAGTCTCCTGTTAGTCCTGCTTGGAAAAGCGCAATTTGCTGCCCAACCATAACATCGGCTGAGGGCTCCCAGATAGGCCGCCACTTTACCTTTGGAATCTTATCCGAAGTAATCAGTGAGCCTTGGAAGTCGCCTTGCAAGATGGCGGGAAACAGTTCGGTTTCATAAACGTATTTTATGTGCTCTTGGCGCATGCGTAAGCGGGTGACAAATTCCTGCATAATTATGTCAGCGGTTGCTCGGTTGGTGCCCTCTGATTGTCCGAGAAATATTTTGGGCACGCCAAGCTGGGCTTCACGTTGCTGCAGAAGATAGTTGAGCCACCACTCCACCCGAAGACTCCTAGTCATGCTGTCTATGGGAATTACGTTGACGTCGTGTTTGAAGGCTAAGTCTGTGCCTTGGTCGCGTTCACCCATGCTGTTTATGAAGTTTTCAAGCTTGGTATCTGACCACTCTGCTTCTGGGGTGCCGCATTGGTAGGCAAGAATCGGCTTGGTGTAGATTTTCATGATGACTGCCATGTCATGCTGGAAATCATCAATCAACGCCTGCGTCAACAAGGTGCTGCGAAGCAAGCTTATGCCATACGCGCTGTTGTAGCGTCCTGAGCCTTGATTATGCAATGTCCGCAGGATGTCCTGGGGTTCAAACACTGCAGGAGGCACCGACAACAACTGAATGTACCCAAAAACATTCATGTAAGCATCCCGACGGATGCGAACGTAAAGTGGGTCAAGGGGTTTTAGCCACTCAACCCGCTGGTTATCTTCATCACGGCAAAGCTCTGTGACGCTAAACCCGTTTATGAGGGCGTCGTGCTCTTGTATCCGCGCAATAACCGGCACGTTGTGGGAGTTTAGCCACTCTGAGAGGTAGTCGTTAAAAGTCGTGTTGCCGCCTTGCAGCTCAAGCCAGTTACTCACGGTCAAGTTTACTCGGACGTCAACTGAGGCAGCCACGTAGGGGTTGTATTCGTAGAGGGCTTGGAGCTTTGGCAAATCATCAACCGGCGTAACACCCCAGATGCGGTCGTATAGGCTGCTGTAGGGTGGGGTAACAAAGCCGATGCCCGCGCTCTTTAGTGTGTACTTGTTTAGGTACGCCTGCAGGGTTGCGTCCCTTGAGGTGCGGAATGGGACTTCTTCGGAGAGCTGCTGCGACGCCACTTCAGGAGATACGTTGCGCTGTGGGTTGGGCAGTGAATCGATGTTAAACTGGCTTCGGGTCGGCACCTGTAATCACTCATTTCTTTTTTGGCTCAGAAACAGTAACCAGCAAGGTGTCTAAAACCACGTTTTTCATCAGGTCCTTGCCGTTAACATAAATGTGCACGTCGTCGGGGTTGGCATCAATTTGAATGCCGAGTGCTTTGACAAGCTTGATTTTCTCTTCAATACAAAAGAGTTCTCTTTCATTTTCAGCAACATCCAAGACAATCACCTTGTGACTAAGATTTTTTCGGAAAAGCAATTCCAGCACCCGAAGAAGCTTTAGCAGCCAACGTCAAAACATTCAATGCCCCGCTGCAAGCGTCTACTTGGTCGTCATGCTCGCCTTCAGGAAAAACCTCCGCCTCATCAAGGAAAGCGCCAATCCAGTCGCCCCGAACCAAAAACACATTATTAGTTTCAGCTGCAGTGCTAAACGGTCCTGCACGGACTTCTTTGCTGCCCGTTGGGTGCTCACAGCGGAATGGGTAGCCAGGCAAGATTTCCCGCGCGTAGTAGTCGGAGGCGATTTTGCCACTTGAGCCGCCTTCTTCTTCCATCCAAATCTGAACCATTGGCGCTTCAGTTCCGTCGATTTCGGCTACGGCGCGGATTTTGTCAGCGGTTCCCTTTGGGGTTTTGCGGAAATGCTCTATGTCAAAAATGTAGTATTGCCCGTGGTGGAAGCCCATGAGGACGCCGCTTGTCCAGTCAGGATCCTTACCCTTGCTGGGTGTGGTGCTGGCTAAATCCCAATAACGCACCTTACGGATACCCTGCGGCGCTTGGGAGCGCTCGATGATTTGGAACCAGCTGCGATGAAACATTTTGCCAACCGCAGCGTCCCAACTGCCCTCCAAAAGCTGCTTACGGGTTGTTAAATCCAAGTTCTGCAAGCTCTGCATGTAGTTCTACTGGTCAAGGTAAGGATTAACCTGCAGGCGTGCGGGTACAAAAATCCGATTATACTTTTCTCCTTCAATTATGAAGCGTTGTTTAACCCAGTTATGTCCTAAGCCGCCTGGGTTTGAGGCGCCCCACATACGCAACGGAACATCTGAGCCTTTTAGGCGTCTTAGACGGCTAAACAGGTAAGTGTATTGGCTCTCGGTGAATTGGGTTAGTTCCTCTGGGAAGATGCCTTGAAATTCTGCACCTTGATAGCGGTATTTGTCAGCGTCAGTTTCCATGTAACCAAACTGCAGTTTGGCGCCTGAAGGAAAAGTCCAGCAATGTTGAATTTCATTCCAGCGGGCTGCAGTTCCTGCGAGCCATTCTTTGGCTCTATCCATTAACGCGCCGGATAATGCGAGGTCTCGGTAGGTCCGCCGCAAAATCAGCGCACTATAACCCGGGTGATCGACGTACTGCAGAGCAGCCATCAAAAGGCATGATGATTTTCCACCTCCAGCGGCTCCACCGTACAAGGCCTCTAAGCAGTTAAGTTTGAGAAATTCTTCTTGCTTAGCTGTTGGTTTTTGGGCTATCCAATCGTTGTCCAGCACCGTCGCCGCCAGCAGCAGGTTCCCCGTCGCGGTCTCGTCTAAACTGCTGATATCGCTGCAGCAATTGGTTGACTGTGACATTTTTCTCCTGCTTCACGCTTATGTTGTTTTGGACTATGGGTTGTTGGGGCAGCAAAATCTGGGCGTAAATCTTGATTAGCTCGTTACGGTACTTCATGGCTTCCGAGCGGTCTTCTGAATCGGCTCTTGATATGTCGCGTTCTTGCTGTCGTATCAGTTCTTCAAGAATCTCTTTTCCTACAGGGCTTTTACGCAAGGTGTATATGGTGTTGATGTGGATTTTGACGTGGTCACGTTCACTGAGCGCCTGCTTGGTTTCTTCCGCGCTCAATCCCCTAGCCTGATAGTCGATGATTTTTTGGATAATTATTTTTGAGTACATGAAATTCCACAATTTTCAACAATTTTGCCCTGCTACTATATGCCAAGAAGTTTAAGCGCCAACCCCACAGCAATCGGAACCACGACCACGAGAGCGGTTGCGGTTATGCGAAAATACGTTTTAAGCGTATGCACATCAGAAACCAACCCACCCTGCAAATCCTCGCCTACTAAGGCGTTTTTGATTTGGTGGATGTCGCTTGAGTGCTGATTAATCATGGTGACGTAGGGGCACTTGGGGTTTTGGTAAGCGTCAGGGCACTCCTCGACTTCCAACTTCGCAGTCATTTTTGGAATGCTCCTTCTCCGCGGGAATCACACAAAACAGTGCCTTTCTCCAGCATGGGTATGGCTGATATATCCACAGGTTCCTCAGAACTAATGTTGGATGCGACATAGCCAATAACCTGCTCGGTGCTCACAAGGTTGATTGATTCGCTACGCTGCCGATCCCAAAACGCCTCTTTGAGCATAAAGGATCTAGCCAAGCTGGTTTGACTTCTTTTATGAACCATAATAGGGCACTCTTCCCGCATTCCCCGTGCAGGTGGCGCAAAACGAAAACCGCTAACCGACTTAGCTTTTCTTTAGTAACAATTCAACATATGAACTATTTAGGCACTTAAGATAAGTCAAGTGATCTGCAAACTCGTTGGGCTTTGGTTATCGATGCGACCAAAATTAGGAGAAGCGTTTAGTGAAGAATCTTTCATGCAGTTTTATGGCGCCCACTAAAAATATCAGCGTAAAAATCGCCAAAATACCCAAATCAACCATAGGCGAGTAGCTGCTTGCGCCATCTGTCGCATACCTAGCGAGGTCGGTAAAGTAAGTGAGCGGTGATATGTACGAGATTATTTTTCCCCATTCAGGCAGCTGAGATAACGGAACAAAAATTCCACTTATGAAAACCAAAGGAAACTTTACCAGTGAAGACAGCATCATAACAGTCGAGGGCATGTCTGTAGGGGGATAAACAGACAATAGCACACCCAAAGCGGAAAAGCAAAACGTAGCCAAAACCAGCCCCGCTGCCAGAACAAATAAATTGGTAATTTGAATACCGATAATTACTCCTACGACAAGGGGTACAGCAACAGATATGAGTGTGCCAAAAACAAACGCCGCCAACATGTCGCCAAACAGAGCAGCCCATATCGAGATAGGAGAGCAAACAAGCCGTTCAAGAGTTTTAGACTGAGTCTCCCAGGGCAGAATAAGTGGACCCACGCTTGTTGAGGTGAAGAATGCTGTCATGCCGATGAGTCCTGGAAAAAGCTCTTTGGCGGTGAGGTTTCTGCCAACTAAGAAAGCCAAAAAAAGAAACATTGGCAAGAGTAAACCAAAGATTACAACTGGACCTTTAGAATAGTAGATGTGGATGTCTTTTTTTGTGACCGCCCAAGAACGTTTAAGCTGCTGCAAGAACATAGAAACTGAAATCATGCTTTGACTTCCTCGGCAGGTCTTGTTTGCGTTAGTTCCAAAAACACATCTTCTAACGAAGGCGCAAGCGTGTTTAAGGTGATTATGCGTAATTGGCGTTTTCGGGCGTAGTCCATAACCCAGTTCAAGGCTTGCGTTGGCTCATCAGTGTATACTTTGTATTTATCACCCATCTTTTTGACCACCTTGATAC
>JBJKPJ010000346.1:0-7239 GCA_046706605.1 Bathyarchaeia archaeon
CTTGGTTTTGACCTGCAACTTCTGGGCAGCGAGCGATATGTCCAAAGTACACTTGGGAAATTGGACTTAGATCAGATTAGGAAGCTTAAGTTAGCAATCATTAAAAGTCAGCATCCAAGATTCAAAAAGGAATTTGCCATCAACCGTCATCAGCCCTTCGGAAAAACCGCCACCTACGCAAAGTGTGTGCAAGATGCTGAGAGCCAAAAAATTGGAAAAATGATCAAGCTGGCTGGAGTGTTGTCTCAAACAAAGGTTTACTTGTTTTGGAAAAGAGATAGCTGTTAGTCTCCGAAACGGCTAGGTGTGTTGATGAATTGAAACAATCGACACATTTAATACTTTGAAAAACAAAGTAATATTCAAAGTTAGGTAATGGTTTAGGGTAATGACAGAAGACGAAATCCAGAAACTGCTAGAGCTTTCCGATAAACTTAGCAGCAAAACAGTCACTTTAGCCAGATGCCTCATTCTTGGCTTGCTGGCATACTTTACAGACGGCATTCAATATCGAGAACTAAAAAATGCCTTGAAAATGTCAGATGGAAAGCTTATCGCTAATCTAAATGAGCTAAAAACGATGGGTTACATCGGCAAGTCAGAAGTACAGGTAGACCAAAGAACGATTGATGTTTACTCTTTAACAGAAAAAGGAAGAAATGAATTGAATAAAATAACCGAATGGATGAAAACCATAGAGAAAATAGCAAATGAAGGAGATGGAAAGAAATGTCAAGTAGAATTGACAAAGTAATTGCTTGCCTGAAATATCTGGAAATATCACCCAAAATCAAAGACAAAAACAAGGACTACCGGGGGCGCTTTTTCACTCAAAAAACTGCCTTTTTAGCGAAGGCATTGGGTATGAACCTGCCCTATTCGTTCACCCCTTATGTTTCAGGTCCCTATTCACATGATCTAGCGTGTGACTATTATGCAAATGCTGACAAACTAGAGTCGCTTGATTCCAGCTATAAATTATCAAATCAAGAAGTCAAAATCCTTGACAAGATAAAGAGCTGTTCTGGAATTTATGAAAGCATGACACTCATGGAATCCACAGCCACCACTGTATATCTTAAACAGCAAACGCCACAAATGTCAGATGATGACTTATTCGTAGAATTAAAACGACTTAAGCCACACCTCACGGACTCTGATAAGCTGATTGGCATAACAAAGTCCAAAGTATTGCTCTTCAAAGACGAGTATCTAACTGACGAGATAAAGAAAGAAATGGCAGCATGGGATAATATAGATTAAGCTGGTTACCGATGCCTAAGCTCCAACCTAAAGAAATTTGGAAAGTCGCTCTACCCGATACACAAGCACATGAACAAATGGGAGACCGCCCTGCAATCGTGATTTCAGTTCACCCAGAAACTGGAACAACAATGGTTATCCCCTTTACCAAAAACCAAGAGTGCACACGCTTTCCATACTCATACCTAGTCAAGAAGTCAAATGCAAACGGGCTCATTCTGGATTCAGTAGCACTAATTTTCCAAATGCGATGCCTGGGCAATTCGTCTTCAAGATTCCTATACAAAATGGGAACAATTGAAGATACCCACCTCAAGCAAATTAAAACTCTAATCAAGGATTATCTAACTATAGTGTAGGTCAACACTGCAGAGCTCAGTTAGTGCTGGCTAATCTTATACTTTGTAGTACTGCGGGCACAATAAACCCTTTGTAACCTTTAGATACCAGGTGGCGCTGGCTGCTCCACCTTGGTGATGAGTTTTTCAGCGGCTTCAGTGCATACGCCGCCTTCTTGTAGCAGGTCAAAGGTTAACTGTGGAATACTCACAACCGTCAGTTCCTGCCGTTTAAATACGCCGTAGAAGGTACCTATATATCGGTAATTCACGATATTTAAATAGCTAACCGATATGCAAAATGTTGCTGAAAGAGTCCAGTCTCCTCCTTTCAAATATATTTTACACGAATTATTTCTGAGTTTACGACTTTGATTTCTAACTTTTTGGTTCGAAGTGCTACATAGATTTGTCCCTGTTCTTATAGACCATCAGAAACAAACTAGCTATCACGAAGCCTATTACCAAAGAGACTAAGCCATATACACTCAACAATAGAATCGAATTTGATGGCAGTTTCAAGACAAAAATTCCCGCTTCTATTCCGCCGTAAATGAAAACAGCTATGCCTATAATGAGTCCTGCTAAGACAGCCAGTCCAGTGGGGCTTAGCATTTCTTTTATTGTCTTGTTTCCCATTTGCTGAATAGCTTTTTCCTTGTCTGCCGGGTTGGACATTTGTCGTATCAGGTAAAGTTTTTCCTGCTGTGGCTTGGCGAGTTTTCTTCTATATAATTCGCCTAGCCCATAAAAAGTTCCAATAGCGATAAAGGAAATGTAGAGCCACAGATTATGTCCTTCAAAAGAATAGAGGCCGCTATTCCCAAAGCCGAGTACAACAAGAAAGATTATTGATGAGAAAAACAATGCCCAATCGACAATTCTGCCGTTCTTGAAAGGTCCATATGACCTTCGCCAAGGCTGGTGTGTAGGTTCTTGCAGGTCTCTATCGGTTGTTTCACGAAGCAACGTCCAAGGGTCTTCGACCCACCATTGCCTGTATTTGGGGTCACCCGACATGCCTCCATTAATATCATAAAAATAACACTTAACAAGTCTTGTCAGAGGGAAAAACAGTTCAACGCCTCTGTCTGAGGCGGAAGTAAAACTGTCCAGAGCTGCATGTGTTAGAGCACCCAACGCCAAAAAGGGATTAAAGAAGTACAGCGCGGCGATTACAAAAACGTTATGAAATACGGCGCGTTGAAGTAGATATTGTGCATAGAACTTTTTAGCGATAAAGAAATACTCTCTGTCTAAATCAGGAATCATTGCGCCTATAGCCATTATTAGGGCTATTCCGACGTTATGAAAAACAACAATTCCAGCTGCGAAAGCTAAAAACATATGAGTGGTGAGATTCATTTGTCGCCCGCCTTGGCGATTCTTCTTATGGTCGTTATGAGAATAATAGGTTTTAGGTTGGCAGAATGCTACTTGACATTTTTAAGTTTAGCGGGACAATCATCTTTGGAACCGTATGTTTAATCAAAGTCTAGAAGTATCGCAAGAACTGTCCAAACCACTGTTAGAGTATATAGAAAAAATTTGGATAGGACAACTGCTGAGTTGACTTCGGTATACAATGGGTTATTTTCAAGGCATGAAATACATTATTAACGGTGTTACAGAGGGCGCAATTATTGGCGTTAGATGGGCATTAACATTCCGCTCTGAGTATAATTTTTCCTTGACGTAAGTTTGAAATGAAGGTTGTTTGATACTTTTCCAATTTGTTATTCTGTTAAAAGAGGGATATTATAAATATCCAAAATTCAAATATAGGGGTCGGTGTAGTGCCTAACGAGCGCTGTTATTGATTATGGAATTGAGCAGCTTTTTAATTTTGCCTATCAGAATCCATATATCGTTTCGAGTATTGTTCTCGGGATTGCGCTTTTTTATTTATATTTTAATGGAACAAAATATTGGATGAAATCTAACTGGAATAAACGTGTGTTTTACAGTTTTTTAATAGGTTTTGTTACAATATCTTTTCTGACACTAATCAGCCTTCTCTTAATTTATCCAGCAGAACTGTTTGGTCTAAACTGGTTGGCTGGTTACATATATGCATTTTTCTCGGTAGGATTAGCTGCCTATCTCTTTAATTTTCGATATTCTAAGGTTAAACAACCTTTGTCAAGCAACTTAGCTAGGGCGCATTTTCGCGCCAATCTTTTTGCACACCGTACATATTGGGTCTGGATAATGGTTGTGTCATCAATGGAGGGTTTCTTTTTGGTGTTGTTTTCGTCTTTAATCAATCCATTTCTAGATACAACTTTTTTGGTAGACTTTGCGGTATTTCTTTTCTGCATCAATTATTTTATCGTTATAGGATTTACCGCCCTTCTTTGGTTTGTGACTCAATTATCTTTTCTATCATCTGAGTTCACATTGAAACTTGTTATCGATTGTATTTTTCGTTCTTTTAACAAGGGGAAAATTTGTTGCTTAAAGAACATTTTTAAAGGTAACTGCCGCTCTCGTGCTCATTTGGGAAAATTTGCACGAATCAACTTCGATTTCATCGCCCAGTTATTTATCGCATTATTGCTTGTTGCAATTCTTATAATAGCACAGGCATCCTTTCAAATGTTTGTTCCATCGGTGGCAGTCATTCAGACGCCTCAACCAAGTGGCGCCGTTGAATTTTTTCTTTTGAATAATGATACCGTATTATACACTATGACGTATGAACAGTCTGCATGGATTAACGTGCCTTTAGATACTGTTTTCAATTTAAAGCTCAAATTGACTAATCCCTCTAACTTAACTACTGATTACATTGACTCAGTTCACAGTTTTTATCGTCAAGACTTAATGCCGAATGTCGTTTCAAATAATCCGCTTAATTGTACCTTAGTTAAGGGCTCTAAAGGGGATTCATATATCGAAATAACAGCTTTGAAAGGATACGCCCAAATAAATGAGACGCCCTGGATGAAGCTGTCTTATTCGTCGTACTTTGACCTAAATGTAGTTAAGATTACGACTAAAGAAAGTGCACTTAATAATGGCAGTACGTTGGTCTCAACTATGTTAATAATGAATAACACTACACCATATGATTTGTATGCTGACAGCCTTCCTTTATTCTTGACCCAAGACTATGGGAATCTGACTTCCTTTTATTGGTATGTAAATGGTAATCAACGCTCTGACAACATTGCCCAGATAATGAACCAATTTTTCTGGTTCCCTGTTCTTCAGGGCTTAGTTAGTGCTCATTCTTTTACAAACATAACACTTTCAGCGGTGTTCGGAGAAAAAAGTTAAAATGAAATCGAAATTTTTGGCCATCATGATTATTGTATTAGTATGCTTTGGGGGTTTTTTTATTTATCGAGTTGAGCCTTCACGTCTACAGGTCTCAATGCCCTTTCAAATATATGTACCTCCCGATAATCTTCATTATAACGGCACGTGTAGCGTAAATAGTGATAACATAAACTTTTCAATTCCTAAAAACCCTGATTTATCTAAAGATACGGTTACCTTTGCCAAACAGGTATCTTACGAAACTATGAATAGAAAAACACCTGTAGATTTCAAGCTAATTCTATATTTAAACGGTACAGAAAAGTTAGTTGAAATAGGACAATTTACCAAAGTTGATTATTATCAAGGAGTTGTTACTTGCAATATCGATGGCATTCAGAGGGCGGCTAATTACAATCTAACTATTACCAGTGAAGTAAATGGACTTGCAAATGAGGATAATCCAGTTCAGTTGACGTTTAAAGTGCCTTGAGAGTGTAACCACTAACTCGCTTTGAGTGTATCTTTTTTCTTAGGGGGTAGATATTCGCTATATTCGCTACATTCCGAATATCTCCTTATCCCTTATACTATTCTTACTCTTACCCTTACCTTATCCCCTAACTAACCTATATTACGCCTTGAAATCAAACAATACCCCCGTGTATCACACAAGAAAGCTGCCTTGTGCTTCCAACCCTGTTTCATAATCCGCCCCGCCACCTCAACCAGCTTCAATAGGCAGGGCTAAACCACCCGTAACAGGGACACTCACACAAGACTAAATGTTAATCCAACCAAACAAAAATTGGGGGTTCCTATTGTTTTTTGGAAAGAACACTTGGTTGGTTGTATATTCGGTTCTTAGGATGGTCAGGAATAGGATATAGAGATGGAGAGCATCGAAATCGAGCGTACAGAAAACCATTCTAAGTGAGAACTGGCTTTTTACAAAAGAGAAGGGGACAAAGGAAACTCAATTGATAACTTAAAATACTTAAACAAATATGCTATATTCTGATATCAGAGGAAAACGAATGAGTCTTAAAAGCTTGTATCTGCCACCTCAAGCAATGCAAGGCGAAAATATTCCATCACACATTCTGTGGAGCCCATCTCCAAATATCTGCAAGATAAAAATCACCTTGCCAGAATCGTTGGTACTTTTAGAGATATATAATGTTTTGGAGAACAACATAGCAGTATCAGGACAAGAGATTACTTTATCAAAGTTTGAAAAAGACGGTTATTTAGGCTTACTTTTGTCTAGTCGTATACTAGCTGAGTACACAAAAAGAGAACAATTATCATTCACCTTTTTTGACAACAAAGGTCTAAAAACTATGACCAAAGTAAAGTCAATATTTCTTTTTAGACCTCACCTTAAAGTCGTGAGTATGCCTCCAAAAATCATTAATGTACAACCAGAAAAAGCAATCACATCAGAGAAGATTAAGCTAAAAAGACTCGGTCAAGGTACTCTAATTATTAATTTCGATACTTCACCAACAAGCGATGTTAAGAAAAAAGTTCCTGATGGAATAATTGAATTTCTTAAAAATACAAAAGAAGCTTTAGAAGTTAATATTCAAACGATAATCAATACGTATCCCCAATATTCCAGCCCTTTGAATCGATACATACGTTTTCTAATTAATCCTTGGAAGAGCTATGAAGAACTACAGGAATTAAGAACCATTGCAATAGAGCTAACAGTTGCCATGAATGGAGAGGAAAAATTCGCCGAGTCGTTCACGCGAGCAATCGGTTCAGCTTATGCTAAAAATATCAAACTGTTTACCTTACCTGAAAGTTTGCTCAAGTATCTAGATTCGGTTATGTCTTACAAGGTTTGGCTAGTCGAGCCGTGGCAAGTTATTCCAGTAAGCAAAGAACCAAGAAAGGTAAAATTCAGAATCCTTCCAACCAACTTGTTATTGACTGATTATTCTCCTGTTGAATTGCCTGAAATAACAGTGCAAGGAAAAAATGAAGGCGTTATCGAAATAGCACGATTATTTGAATGGACGTAAGAGATATGATACCATCAAAAATAAGCCCTAGAGAAGCAGTTGAAACTGCAGAAAAAGTAGTAGACATTGGCGAGAAAATAAGCAAAGTGCTCGACAAAGTTCATGCCTTAAAGAAAGAAGGCCAAGGAATAAAAATCAATGTCCCGGAAAGAGTGTGCCAGTACGATACAATAGTCAAAGTCAGAAGAACCGGAATTATTTCAAAGAAAGCAACATTTCAACTAAATGACGTTGACAGCGTTATCGCCACGTGTATGCCTTCATTGCTTCCATTAACTGTTCTAAGAACAACTGACACCCAAAATACCGAGTATACTATACCCTTAGACATTATTCCTGAA
>JBJKPJ010000347.1:0-1640 GCA_046706605.1 Bathyarchaeia archaeon
GCATACGCGCGGGCGTCGTTGAATTTAGGACAGCCAATGATGACACGTTTGTCTGCCATGTAGTTGTGGAAGGTTTTTAGTGCGATGGGTGCGCAGTCGGCGGCAAAGAGGAGGTGGGCGCCTTCAAAAAAGGGGGCTTTAGGAGGAACTAAATCAAGTTTTACTGGCCACTGCAGCTTTTGTGGCGTTGCTGGTTTGGGGTGGAACGGCGGGGTTATGCTTTTGTCTTTAAGATATTGGTGAACTTCTTCTTGGTTGAATGCTTCTGCTTCGCGTTCAGTGATAGTTATGGCTCCTTGGGGACATTGTCCTAGGCATGCGCCTAAGCCGTCGCAGTAGGTGTCTTTGATGATTTTTGCTTTGCCGTCTACGATTTGCAGGGCGCCTTCTACACATTTGGGGATACAGGCTCCGCAGCCGTTGCAGAGGTCTTCGTTTATGTTTACAATTTTTCGTTTCATATTTTTTCCTCTCTTAGGCAGTTTCCGCCTGTGGGACAGAACTTTTGGGCGTGGTTTTCGACTGCAGCAAAGATAGGTTGGAGGGTTTCTTGGTTTATGGTGTAGATGTGTTTTTTGCCTTGTTTCTGGATGGTTATCAGGTTGCAGGCGAGTAGCGGTTTTAAGTTGTGGGATATCATGCTTTGTTCTTGACCCAAGACGGCGGCGAGTTCGCTCACGCTTTGGGGTTTTTGCATGAGTTGTTCGAGTGCGGCAAGTCTTGTGGGGTTTGCGAGATTTGTGAAGAAGCGATAGCAGATTTCGGTTAGCCCTTTTTTCATTTTCCCATCAGCCGTTAAATTATATGAATAAATATTCATATGAAAAAGATTTCATATAAACTTAGTGGTCAAAACTCTAAAAATCATAACGCCCCAAATCATCCTGCGAACCACAACTTGGGGTCACAAAATAAAAAACCTCACCACACCGAGAGCATCGAACCTCTTGATTGCGGCACCTCTCAACCTCAGCTGACCCGCATTTTGGGCAACGAATTTCAACTTTAGGCTTCACTCCACCAATTTAGATTATGTATTCTATTAAATATTACGAACATTACCTTTGAAACCTTACATAGACTAAGAGAGAGTTGGGTGTTTACCTTTAGGTACCGCGTGATTTCTGAGGTAAAAAATCAAGCTAAAGAACGCCCCCAAAAATGCAACAACCACCGCTACCCAAAGCCACCACTGCATCAAAAACGGCTGTCCGGTTTGCCCCACCAGTTGAGCAGTGTTGCTTATTTTTAATTCATCAATAGTTATTGTAGCATCATGCCCAATGTAAATGTCAGTTGCTCTCAATGTTGGACCTGACGGATTTGCTGAGCCAGATGAAACCATGACATTTTGCTCTTTTCCATCAACGTATATGTGCATCCCTGTAGTTTTGCTGCGAACAAAAACCACATGCACCCACGTGTTAAATGGAATCGGCGCTAAGGTGTCAATCTCGTTTAAGCCACTCACTGTGGTGACGTAACCACGTAAAGCACCAATCGGCGGGGAACTCGTATTGGTTGGGATTTCTCCGTTGACAGCAAGCCCCAACGTTCTTGTTGGCAAAGACGCAGTAGTTCTGACGGCTTCGATAAAGATGTTGTCGTATGCGACATCTTTTACTGTTTGCATGTAGACC
>JBJKPJ010000348.1:0-7616 GCA_046706605.1 Bathyarchaeia archaeon
CCTGCACCTGCCAACCAAACCGTCATCGTGGAACTTCAAAATCGAGGGTTCCAAGCTGTTCTCACTCATTTCAATCCCCGTGGCATCAAAACTGATGCTTCTGCGCTTGAAATGCAAAAGTTTCTTAGAGAAAATAGGGCTGGGCAGGTAAGCGGCGGGGTTTTGGCAACAAAAGTTTAAAGAGTAAAATCGTGTTTTAACTGGTAAGTGAGCAGTTATGAATCAAAATATTGCAGTTATTGGCGCAGGCATGATGGGTTCAGCCATCATCAAAAGCCTCCTGATTGGCAAGTATGCGGGTAAATTAACGGCGGTTGACATTGCTCCAGAAAAACTCAAAGACCTAAAGGCGCTGGGTGTTGATGTGTCCAGTGATAACCGTAAATCCGCCGCCGACGCCGATATCATCTTTATCATCGTTAAACCAGGCGATGTGGAAAAAGTCCTTAAAGAAATCAGAGCGGAAATCAAAGGAAAACTGCTCATTTCCGTTGCCGCCACCGTGCCCCTGAGTTATCTAAAAAAGAACGCTCCCGCAGAGTGCCGAGTAGTGCGAATTATGCCAAACCTCTGTGCCATGGTGCAGGCAGCCTACACCGCATATTGCTGTGGCGAAAACGTGACTGCCCAAGACAAAGTGTCAGTTGAGGCGCTGTTGAATATGATGGGCATCTGCGACGAGGTAGATGAAAAATACATGGATGCCATCACAGCGGTCAGCGGTAGCGGTCCAGGCTACATGTCCATAATCATTGAAGCGTTAACCTATGCGGGTTTGAAAGTTGGGTTGCCTCGCAATATTGCGCTTAAATGTGCTGCTCAAACCGTGATGGGCACAGGCAAACTTGTTGTGCAACTTGGCGAGGACCCTGCAAAAGTCAAGGACATGACCACTACGCCTGGCGGAACAACCATTGAAGCCATCTACCAAGTTGAGCAAAGCCAAATCCGCCCTGCCATGATACGCGCCATAGAGGAAGCCACCAAAAAAAGCCAAGCTATCCGAGAAAAACTCAACCTTCAATAGCGACCCCAATGTTTGAAGCTGCGATTTTCGATTGGGACGGCACCTTAGCCGACACGCGACACACCATTAACATTTCTTTCCAAACTGCTCTTGCAGAAATCAACCGCCGAGTATCCAGCCGAGAGATTGAGCGGCGCATTGGGATTGGGGCAGCGGAGACTTTTAGGCAACTTCTACGGCTAAAGAATACACCATTTGATGAAGAACTGATTGCAAGGTTGGTTGAGCGGAAAAGCCAGTTAGAAATCGACTTAACCCCGCAAGTGAAGCTGTTTGATGGTGCGCTGGGGCTTGTGGAGGTTTTGCAGGGGAAAGTGAGGGTTGCTCTTGCATCTATGAACAACCGCAGCGTGGTTTTGCACATGCTTGAGGTATTAAAGCTTGAGGGTTGTTTTGAGGTCGTGTTGACTGCGGAATCGGTTTCTTACCCTAAGCCGAATCCTGAAATCTTTCAGAAAACTGCCCAGCAGCTTGGTGTTGCCGCGGCGGGGTGTGTGGTTTTGGAGGATTCAGTTTTCGGGATTAAAGCCGCTAAAGCTGCAGGAATGAGTTGTGTTGCTGTTACTACGGGCGTTTACAGCAGGCAAGAGCTTGAAGCAGCGGGGGCTGATTTAATCGTTGAATCATTAATTGACCCCCGAATTCTACATTTCATAATGCCGTTATAACTTCTTGTGGTTGCGTTCTAGCTACAACATATCTTTAAACATTTTTCACAAGAAATATAGTTTTGCTTTGCATCAACTGAAAAGGAGAACATTACCATGACTTTAACAACAAAAAAAAGAGCACATCCATCCATTTTTCAAGTCCTGCTGCTTGACAACGACGCCAGCTTAGACGTTGAAGTCCAAGAAGCCGACCAAGTAGATTTCTGCCAAGTAAAAGAGCACCTAAAACATGGCGGCTCAGTTTTCATCACAAGCAAAAACTCGCAGAAACTACAATTTCCTAAAGCTAAAGCCCAACAAAACTATGCCCGTAGCCGAAAAACCGTCGGGTTCCTCTTCCGCCAAAACCTGAGAAGCAACTGAATGTGTAAGTGCAGCCAAACAGATTTTCTCTGCTTTTCTTGTCTGCAGGTCCAATTTTGTTACACGTTTTGGTCCTTAAGTGAAATGCAGAATTGGTTGTTTATTCTTTCTTGTTAGGATTGAAAAATTTATTTGGTTGGATTGTGTTTTAAGTTGGGTCTCGCAGGAGACATAACGTTACTGAATTTGCGTCTATACCCAAAATCAACGTTGAAAGTGAAAGCATGGAAAACATTAAACTAATCGTGCTGATGGTTTCTTTGTTGGGAGCCGTTGGAGGAGCCTTTCTCGAGGTTACAGTTCATCCAGAGACGAATTTTTACTATTTAATGCCCATCTTTGCCTTGTTAGGCATTATTGCAGCTGACGTTATCCTCTGGATATTGTATGCTACAATCAAATCTTGAAAATCTTGAGCAGATAGCGTTACGGTGTGGTATATTCCATTAAGGTTTTTTCTGTGTAGATGGTAGAGGTGCTGTTTACCCCAGTTGCGTTTGTGACGGTTATCTGGGTTAAGTCAGCTTTGATTAAAAGGCATGTTCCCTGCTCAAGGTAGGTGGTGCCGTTTAACTGTAAAGTTGTGCCCTGCGGGATTGATATAATACCCGTGCCATCAGAATGATAGCTCAGCGTGTTGCTTTCAACTTCAATACGCATGGTTTTGTAGGTGCCAGCAGGAACCGTTATGTCTTGGGGCCCCTCAAACTTCAAGGTAACTTCGCCTGTTAAGCCAAGGCTTGCATTTCCTATGTTAACTGGGATAGTCCAGACATCTCCAGCTTTGACGGTTTGTTGAGCTAAATAGGCTAAGATAGTAGGGTTGCTGGCGTTGTAGAAGATTTGTGGCCCGCCTGGTGCTATGAAATTGTTGTATGAGCTTGTTTTGCTGACGTTTACGGTGAACGGGAACAATTTACCGATCAAATCTGGAAAGGAACGTATTGTCTCGTTTAAGATATAGTTCTGGCTGTTTGAAGCAATTACGTCTATGGTTGTTGTGGAATTGATGCTTTGGCTGTTAGTGGTTACGGGAGCCATGTTTAGGGATGTGTTTGCGACCTGGTTGGTCACTGTGTTTGTTGTGTCATAGACCATGTGTTCCCCAACATTGTAGACAAGATTAAGGGAAAATGTTGATGAATCTTGAGGCAACAACAAAACTCCCGCGGCAACAATCACAATGATGAGAATACCGGCTGACAAAGCGTAGAATTTCCTTCGAGATTTAGGGGCATGATTCTCTGGAAGCATAGACGTTACTTCAAAAGACTATTTGATACGATAAAATATAAGAGCTTTTGACTAAAAAATAGTCAACCAAAAAGATGCGGTCAGTTTTGTTTGTTTCGGAGAGCCACAGGGATGTAGGCACATCTTGGGTCTGACCCAAAAATGTCTCCCGTATAGAAAAGTGCGGCTGAACGGCATCCGCCGCAGAGTTCTTTGTATTCGCAGACGCTACATTTACCTTTGAGATTGCTTTTGTCTCGGATTTTAGTGAAAAACTCGCTGTTTTGCATTTCCTGCCAAATTTGCTTTAGCTGTTTGTCTTTGATGTTGGCGATGCGGATAGCGTCGTTGTAGCTGCAGGGGATGGCGTCACCGTTTTCTGCTACGCTGAAGAATTTGCCAAAAAAGCATCTGCCCAAGAAGAAGCCGTTGTACCATTTGTCAAAGTCAGGCATACCCCGTTGTTTGGCAACCCGCGCATAGAAGGGGATGTAGACGTTTATGGCGGGTTTGCCGTTGTATTCTTGGGTTAAGTCGTAGAGCTTGTTGCATAGCCACTCGTACTGGGCAGGTGTAGGGTCAGCTTTGAGGCTGGCTTTGTCGCTACTGTAGGGGATCATGCCGTGGAAAACCACCCAGCGGGCGCCAAACCGCCTCGCCAAATCCAGTACATGCCGCATGTCTGCCTCGTTCACGTTGCTAAAGCCGTCGCCGTTGGCAAACGTGTAAACCAGAACGTTAAGCAGGTTTTCCTTCACCAGCTTCTCGATGAGCGCGACTGCTGCTTTGTAGGCGCCTTTGCCGCGGATGGCATCATTGGTCTCTTGGGCGCCGTCGATGCTTACGGAGATGCGGGTTTTGTTTTTCACAATTTGGGCGAAGGCTTCGTCATCAAGAAGGCGGCCGTCTGTGATTATGCTGGTGTTCAATCCCAACTTTGTGGCGTAATCGAGGACTTCGAAGAGGTCTTTGCGCAGAAAAGGTTGCCCGCCAGTGATGCCAAAGAAGGCTGCGCCGAAATCTGCGGCTTGTTCCACGATTTTTTTTGCATCTGCTGTATTCAACTCGTCAGAAACTGCGTGTTTGCCCGCGGAGACGCAGTGGACACAGTTGTTGTCGCAGGCGTAGGTGCAGCGCCATGGAATGATGAATACGGGTCCTTTATTTACCAAGTTTACCTCTCCTTGTGCATGGAAAAACGGGTTGAGTATTTAACATTTCACGTTCCACCCTGAATTTTTAGCCTTCAGATGCAGAGAGCAAGGTGGTTTGTTTCCATTTGTGTCACCTACAGGGTGCCTCGATAGTGGATGGTTGCGGGGCAGCCGACGCATTTTTTGGTTTCGTAGCGTTTACAGGGATCGCAGTTGATGTTGCAGGGGGATTGGGTTTTTTCTTTGTGGACGAGGTTTTCTCGGATTTGTAAGAATGGTGAGTAGTAGGTTTCGCTGATGGGGTAAAATTCGGAGCGGCGGATGCCTTTGCTACATCGTAGGGAGCATTTTTCGATGGATATGCTTTCGAGGGTGTCTTTGCTTTCAGCTATGACAAGTGCGATGAGGTTATATCCGCCTATTGTTTTGAACATTTGGATGATGCGAGGGCAGTCTTCGAATCGGTTGATTAGGTCTTGGAGGGCTTGGGCGTTTTCCATTTCTAACATGACCATGGCGGGGTAAAGTCCGAGGGCGGTTGGGTTGATTAGAGCTTGGATTTTGATGGCGCCTTTTTTAATGAGGTTTTGGAGCCGTTTTTTGGTGCCTACGTTTGAGTACCCGGTTATTTTTGATAGGTCTTCAAGGGTTGTTCTTCCGTCGGTTTGGAGTTGGGTTATGATTTTTCGGTCGATTTCGTCCATTTGTTATGCACTTATCAGGTTTAGTTTCTGAACATAAAGTATTAATAAAGTTTAACTAATAAACTAATATCCATAAACAAACGGAGACTACAAAGTTGACCAAAATCGTAATCCCAACTGAAAACCAAAACGGCTTAAACGCCACGGTATCCCAACATTTCGGCAGAGCACCATACTACACCATAATAGAAATTAACAATAATCAAACAACACAAGTCGCTACAGAACCAAATACAGGCGAACACATGGGCGGCACAGGTCACCCACACGAAAAACTCTTATCACTAAAACCAGATGTCATAGCAGCTTACGGTATGGGACCAGGCGGCCTTTCCAGTTTCAAAAACGCAGGCGCAACAGTGCTAAAAGCAGAAGGAACCACCGTTAAAGAAGTCATCGACAAATACAAAGAAGGCAAACTTCAAGGGCTAACTAGCGGCTGCGAACACGCCCATCACCACAACCACTGAGGTCAAACTTAAATCTCCTATTACACAAAACTTAATTGGTGAAAAACATGGCAAAATTAAAAGGAAACGCCAAACTTTTAGAAAACGTTCGATTAGAAACCGATAATGGTCGAGGACACAAAGTAATATGTGATTTATCTGAAGCAGCAGGCGGAACAAACGCTGGACCCAGCCCGTTGGAACTGGCTGTAATGGCGCTCGCAGGCTGCGGCGTTATAATTTATGCTGATGTCTGCAAAAACAGCAAAATTGACCCTGGAAAAATCGAAATCAATGTAGAAGCCGAAAAAACAGCAAACTCCCCCGTGATATCAAACGTTACCATGAAAGTAAAAATTGAATCCAAAGCAAGGCAAGGCTTAGTGGAGGCAGCATGGAGAAGAACCGAAGCCGGCTGTCCAGTTCTGTTTGTTTACAAAGAAAGCGTACCAGTAAAAGTTGAAGCTGAAATAAAAGGCCAATAATTCTTCTCTTTCTTTTTGTTGATAGTTCAAGATTTTTTACAAACTTTTTTAAAGCAACTCCGTTTTATCCTCTTTTGGAGAGATGGAAGCTACACGGAAAAAGACTGCTTATTTAATATAACGAAGGTTTTTTGCGAACATCAAAGACAAGACCAGTACCGGCAGCGGAGTTTTGATATCCTTAACGGCTTTGAACTTATCTTCACTCGATGCCGAAACTGCCACAAAATTTTGGAGTTAGAAGCAAAAAAGCTTCCTAAACCCTGAGTTTCTACTTGTCTTTCGCGTAGACGTAGAGTTCGCCTTGTTTTAAGGCATCCAACGCGTTCTGCGTTTCAAGTGAGGTCAACTTGCATGTTTGGGTGTTGTTTAGGAATGGCAGTTTGTCGGGGGCGTTTTGGATTATGTGGAGGTCTTCCCATGTAACTTTGAGGTCTTCTGAAGGGATGTGTTCTTCAACATTCATTGTCCACGCGCCCGCATCCAACTGGTCGCCCTCCGCCAACGCTGTGAATGGACCAAGCAAGCTTTTATCGTCGAGGTTGTAGAGAAAAATTATGGAGCCGACTTTTAGGTTTTCAATTTTAGGCTTGGTTTTTTCGTCTGCGCAGGTGTAACGCTGGTTGCTTAAACATTGCTGTTGAGATTGGTTAGTACAGTAAAAGATGTATCCGTCATACATTCTTGTCAGAACCTTCTGGGTAGTTTAGCGTGTAGGCGTTTATTTCTTTTTTGGATGTATGTTCACAATTAATACTAGAAATTTTATTAAAGGTGCGTTCACTGTTGCTAGCTCTAATAGGTGGGATACGGTTTCAAAACTGTTTCAGTAGCTAAATTCGGCGGCAGCCTCCTTGACATGGAAGGCAAAGGAATCCCCAAAATCATAAACCAGATAAAACAAATCCAAAACAAAGACGGATGTGGCCCAGTAGCGGTGTTTTCGGCACCGATGGGCGTGACAGACATGCTTATCAAAATCGGGGAATCATATGCGCAAGCTTGCTCGCTGCCTCTATCAGCGGTTTTTGATGTTTACGAAAACTTGGCAAAGCAGTATGTGAAGGGAGAATATCTAAAGAGCGCCCGTGAAGAGTTAGCGAACTATAAAGCTTTAACTCAAACCGCTCTTGACGCTGTGAACAAGCGGTTTAGCGGCAACATCAGAGCCCGAACCCTTACGTTGGGCGGCGAACTTGCTATGTCCATGCTCATGAATTACATCCTCAAAAGCAACGGTTTAGACTCAGTTTGTCTGCCTTTTGAAGATTGGCCTGTGGTCACCGATGACAACTTTGAAGATGCCTCACCCAACTTTGAGGCAAGCAAAAAAAGGCTTCATAGCTTACTGGAGCCCATTGAAGAGGGCAAAATTGTGTGTTTAGCTGGGTTTTTCGGAACCACCACTGACGGGTTAGAAACTGTCTTGGGCAGAGGCGGTTCAGATTTAACCGCGGTTTTTGCATCCTGCCTTCTCAAAGACGTTTACCAAACTCAAACCCTCCTCTACAAGGATGTGCCTGTCCAGAG
>JBJKPJ010000349.1:0-9175 GCA_046706605.1 Bathyarchaeia archaeon
CCATCCGCATGATGCAGTTTGAAATGGAACGGATTGGCGCCATCAACCAGCTAGCCGCCCAACATTACGCTGACCAAATATCCCGCTACCGCGAGCTGTCGGTTCGATTGAACGAGTTGGAGCTGGAAAAACAAGCAATTGTCTCCTTTATGGATGAGATTGAGGCGAAAAAGCGCAAGGTGTTCTTAACGGCGTTTGACAAAATTAACACCAGCCTCAAAACATACTTTAATAAACTGACAGGCGGTGGCGAAGCCACACTTAAACTGGAAAACCCCGATGAACCCTTCTCTGGCGGAATAGACATGATTGTGCAGTTCCCAAACAAGCCCTCCATTGTTGTCAGCGGTGCCAGCGGCGGGGAACGCTCCATTTCCGCGGTCAGTTTCATCTTTTCGTTGCAAGAGTTCTCGCCTGCGTCCTTTTACATCTTAGACGAAGTGGATGCGCACTTGGATGCTTTTCACACCACTAAGCTGGCGGAAACCCTGCGGGAGGAAGCGGGAAAAACCCAATTCATTGTCATCAGTCTGCGCCCAGAAATGGTTAATAAAGCCCAGAAAGTCTACGGCGTCTATGAACGTAACGGCATCTCAAACGTGGTGACCGCAAAGTTCCCACTGGAGGCCCCCAGTTAATGGCAACTGCTCCCACCACTCCGATGAGGCGACCGTTTTATCTACGTCCTCCATGGAACATCCTGTTTGAAATCAACAAACTCGGAAAACTCACCCCTTGGAACGTTAACATCGCGTATTTGCTTAGGTCTTTTCTGGCTGAAATGGAGAAGACCACGCCGGATAAAGTTGATTTCCGAGCTTCAGGTGTAGCCTTGGATTCTTCAGCGTTAATTTACTTACTGAAATCTAAACTGCTGCTTACCTTGCAAGAGCCTCCTGCTCCTCCGCCGCGCGTTCCCACGGATTTTGTTCCACCGCCCCTTTTTTTGCCCTTGCGCCACGAGTTAACCTCCACTACCATCCAGAATTTGTTGGCAGTGTTGGACGAGGTTTTGCAGACTGAAAAACACATAAATCTACGACCTGCAGTGGAGCCGCATCCTGTTTTGCCTGCGTTTACGGATTTGCTTCCTAAATTTGACAAGTTCATCGCCGAATTAGAAGTCCAAGTAGACAGACTCTACGAAGAACTATGCACTAAGGTAGGTGGGCAAGGCATCATTGATTTCTCCACCCTAACTAAAGGGGTGTCGCGAATTGAGGCTTTGCGGATGTTTATCTATTTGCTGTTTTTGGCGCAGGATGGCTTAGTTAGCTTATGGCAAAACGAAGAAACCGAAGAATTGTATATAGCTGTGGGGAAACTAAACATTGGAAAAGCAAAATAATCAAACCATAGAAAAAACATTTCAAGAACATGCGCAGCAACTAGCTGAACGCAGGACACATCATTTAGCTCTACTAGAGGCTGCGCTTTATGTGGCTGGGCGCCCCCTTGACCTAAACGAGCTATGCCAGGTTCTTGGCAGCCGCTCTAAAAAACGCGCTAGATTCTATGCAGATACCTTGATGAAAGAGTATGCTTCCCGAAGCACTGCCTTAGAGGTTTTGGCGCTTAAAGATGAACGGTACGTTTTGCAGGTCAAAGCTGAGTTTACTCCGCTAATCAAAAAACTTGTCAACCGCCCCCTGCTCTCGTCAGGTCCTCTCAAAACCCTCTCATACATCGCTTACCGCCAACCGATTAGCCAGAAAAAAGTCATTGATGTCCGCGGGCAACACGCCTATGGGCACGTCAAGCTCCTCAAAGACATGGGCCTGATTATGTCCGAACGCATGGGGCGTTCACTGGCGCTTAAAACCACAGATTACTTTGCAGACTATTTCGGCTTAACTACAGATGCGGCGCTTATGAAAAAGGATCTCAAAAAGATTTTCGGGGATGCCATAAAAGAAAACATGTTAGAGCGACAGCAGAAAGAACGGCATCAAGTTGCCTCAGAAGAAACCTAAAAATAGCCAGCCAAACTCAACGGGTAGCAAGCAATCTATAGCTGTGTTTGAATGCACCTGATATCTTTTTTCTTTCTTCCCATACCATTCCCGACAAGATGACAAGGAAACCCAGAACTTGGAACCACAAAAGTGGGCTGCCTTGGCTAAGCGGGTGGTCAACATGAAAAGCATAACCTATGTCTTGGCCTGGTTGAACACGCATTATCAAGTACGATGTAGTTGCAAGCTGTTGCGCCATGCACAGACTGGCAACTAAAACAAAAAACAGCAAGCAAACCCCCGCAAAGCCAAAACCATAGTACACAATTTTCTTTAATCGGTGTGTTTTTTCTGCTGATTTGAGCCATGCACTGCTTTTGATAACCAAGGAAGCGGCAAGGAGGCTGAAGTAGGGCAGGGCTTGATAGGCGTATTTTATGGCGCTGGTGTAGGGTGCCTTTAGGTTCAGAATTACGCCCATATACACTACTAAACCAGAAATGAGCAGTATTGTTATTAAGCAAACGATGTCCACGAACACGACGTCTTTGGATAGGTGCCTCCAAATCAGCGCTCCGCTAATAACTGAAAAAACAACTGCGCAAACAAAGACAATTCCTAAGCCGTAGTTTATCAGGAACTCGTTAAGAAACGAGTATGACGGGGTGATGTTGGGGAAATTTAAATCCCTAAAGTCATTGTGGTTAAACAGGTAAAGCAGTCCTTTGCCCAAAATTCCCTGATACCAAATCAGGCTCGAAGCAACCGCTGGCAAACCAAAAGCAGTCAATTGACCAATTATCATTTTCAGATTTGTCGGCTTATGGTAAATGTACAAAAGCAGCAACGGTATCAAGACGAAGACAGCAAACTGCTTGGTCATAAATGCGGCTGCAAAGAAAAACCCCGACGCAAGCGCATACTTTACAGAATCCTTTTTTATGGCTAAAATGCCCAAGTACAAACAAACTAAGCTCAATAGAAGCGACTGCGTATCTATCAGGAACGCACGACTCAAAATCAGCTGCCATGGTGCCAACCCAAAAAGCGCAGCCGCAAACAGGCCAGTTGTTTGGTTGTATAACAGTTTGCCCAGTGCGTAGATTGCGACTATGCAGGCTAACCCAAAAAGGGTGATTAGGGCAACGCCGTTTTGTTCCGATGCTGGGACGAGGGTGAAGTATGCGGCTTGGGTGTAGAAGCCTAGAGGTGGCATATTGAAGAGGTCGCCGTAGCTTGCGTTGTTTGGTGCTCCGAACCTGTCAAGGTATGGGTAGCCCCATCGGAGCACGCCCTGTGTGGTGTTAAATTCCAAGTTGGTGTCCAACGTTTGGTAGGGACCCATCACGGTGGAGATTAAAACTACGCCTATTAAGATGGCTAAGAGGGGGTAGTAGCGTTTGAGGGCTGCTTTGATTCTCTGAGCGCTTGACAAGTTTTCAAACATGTCAACATTAAATTAATGCGTTTTGAATATAACTTTTAGGCATAGAAAATTGAATAGTTAACCCTTTCGAAGTTCGAAAAAGCTACCTTATGCTATCTGCTGATTTGCAAAATAGTTAAATGGTCTGCCTTTTCAGCTTGAGGGAGTTGCCTCAACCAGCCAGCAACCTGGGAATCTGATATCCAACCCTATGCAGACCCTAAGAGAGATCTACCAAGCCTAAGCGGGTGGGAATTGACGCAAAACAGGCGTAATAGTATGTTGAAATACAGTGTTTATTTTTTGATTGTTTTGTATAGGCACTTTTCGGTAATAACCTGACAAAAATCCAAAAGGTACAATGAAATGGCTCTTTGAAACACTAGGTTTATATTGGAATCTACTGTTTTAGTTGCTACGCAATTAAGGATTTGGTAGAGACATGTCTACTCACAGCAGTATGCGGAAAAGAAAACTCACAGGTGGCAAAAAACGCGCCTACCGCACCAAGAAAAAGTATGAAGCAGGCGGATACCCAGCCGAAACTATCCTAGGCGAACCCAAACGCAAAGTCACAAGAGGCTTAGGCGGTAACAAAAAGATCAAAGTTCTCAGCGAAAAATATGCCTCCGTAACCGACCCAAAAAGCGGCAAAACCGAAAAAACCGAAATTATCCGAGTCGTCAAAAATGAAGCTAACGTCGACTTTGACCGCCGAGGAGTTATAACTAAAGGCGCAGAAATCGAAACCAGCCTTGGCTTGGCAAAAGTTACCAGCCGCCCAGGCGTCGACGGTATAATCAATGCTGTATTGACTGGCAAAGAGAAAGCCTAATTTCTTTTCTTAGTTTTAGCGTTTAGCTGGCATTTGAGCTTGTTGGCTTTTAATTTTCACTAGTTGCTTTGCCAACTTTTGGATTATCGCTTCTTTTGGTTCTTTTTTCTCCACAATAAGCACTCCTGTCTTTGCCCAAGGGTTTTTGGGGAAGCGGGCTTCCAAGTTGATTTCGTTTCTTAATCCGAGTTTTTCTGCGGCTTGTTTGATTTCCAAAATTTTAGGCGCTGCCACGGCGCAGTTTTTGGGGATTCGGCGTCCTTTTTTTCGGGACTTGGCAATGTCAAAGTATACTGGCCAAATGATGGCTTGATTATCCAGTTTCCTCATGTTTCTTTCACCTATTTTTGTGCGAAGTAAGCGACTAGTTTTTCGCCGGCTTCATCAACCCGCACGAAGCCGTACCGCTCAAACTGTATGATGGCGTCTGGCTTTAACTTTTTGCAGAAACTCTCCGCATAACCCTCAGTTGTGGTGGCATCCTGCTGTATTATTTGCGCTGGGTACTCGGTGCCAATGGGAATCCACTGGATAAGCTGAACCTTAATCTTGCGAACATTCTCGTAAGATTCGCTGGCAAAAGTTGCGATTACACCATCAAGGGTTTTCTGGGTTATTTTTATGTTGAATAGTTCCATAAGGCGAATGGTTTGCTCTAGCTTTAGAGCTTCCGCATCGCTTTTTGAAATCCAAAAGTTCGCTGCGTCATTTTCCTCTGGATTTATGATGTATTCTCTGCCTTCTCTCGGCTTGTCAGGGTGAAAAGGCAACAACACATGGAAAGCTCGTTTTGGCACCTGCAGCACTTTGAGTTCCACGGGTTCGGCGACAAAGAAGTATCTGTTGCTTGTGGCGTCAAGGATTTTGCGGTTATACGAATTGAGGGTTTCCCAACTGAGCGTAACATCGTTGGGTTTCACCCCGACATCTATAATGACTTTTTTGATAGCCTGCGGAGTGATTCCACGTTTCCGCAGCGCCTGAAACGTGCCAAGGCGGGGATCATCAAAATCAGCAAATTCGCCCTCTTTGATGCCTGCGACAATTTTGGATTTAGACAGTGCAGCACCCGTGATTTTCAGGCGTCCATAATGAATTGCCTCAGGATATTCCCATCCCAGATGCTGATACATGTATTTTTGGCGCACCATGTTGGTGTAGTGTTCTTTGCCACGGATTATATGGGTCATGCCCATAAGGTGATCATCTACGCCTGCCGCAAGGTTGTAGAGAGGCCAAAGATTGTATTTGCTGCCCACCCGTGGATGCGGATACTTTTTTGTGTCAATAATGCGTAGGGCTGGCCAGTCGCGGATAGCTGGATTAGGATGGTCTAACTCGGTTTTAACGCGGACTACCGCTTGCCCTTCTTGGTAGCCGCCAGATAGCATCTTGTGCCACCGCTCCAGCTGTCCTTTGGGGGATAAGCTGCGGCAGGGGCAGGCTGTTTTGTCAAGGGTTACTTTGCGAAACTCTTCAGGGGAGCACTCGCAGACATAAGCGTTGCCGTCTCCAATCAGTCTCCCAACAATTTCGTAGTAGATTTCTAGTCGGTCGCTTTGGATGTATTCCTCGTCGACATTACAACCTAGCCACTTCAAATCGGCACGAATGCTGTCGTAGAATTTGAGTTGGGGACGTTTAATTTTGGGGTCAGTGTCTTCAAAGCGCAATATGAATTTGCCGTTGTATATGCGGGCGTACTCGTGGCTCAAAAGGATAGCGCGTGCTGAACCCAAATGGAGTACACAGTCAGGGTTAGGGGAAAACCGCGTGACAATTTGCTTGTATTTGTCGGCGTTTGGCAGGGGCGGCAGCTTTTTTTCTTCAGTTTCGTGTTTCTTTTGGGTTTCAGGCCAATTCTCCTCCACAATCGCCTTTTGCTCAGCAATAGACAAGCTGTTAACTTCATTTACAACCGCGTCAATTACACCTGAAAGATCTTTGATGCGACTACGAAGTTCTGCTTTTTCGCCTAAAACTTTGCCCACCAACGCACCTGCTTGAGCTTTACCATCATGAGAAACCGCGTTTAACAGTGCAGCTTTCCTAATAAGCTTCCGTAACTCCGCATCATACTCTAATGCCAAACTATTCCGCCTGCATCATTTGTTGCGCTGTATCAAGAATTCAGCGAACGCTTTTAATTTTTCCTTAGCCTGCGGCGTTGGTAGCAGCTTTTCAGCTTCATTCCAGCTTTCGGTGACCATGTGTTCCGCGGTTTGTTTGACGTGTTTCATGGCACCGTACTTTTGCATGATTGCGATAGCTTCGTCGCGGAGGCGCTGGTCGGAGGTGTGCATTTTGAGGATTTCTATGAGGCGTTTTTTGTCGGCGGGTTTAGCTACTTTGAGGGTGTAAATCACCATTAGTGACCGTTTGCCCTCAGTGATGTCTTGTCCCACACCGCCCTTTTTAGCGGCAAACTCTTGTCCCGTTAAATCCAAAATGTCATCCTGCATCTGAAACGCCACACCGATGCTTTCCGCGAACCTTCCGAGTTTTTCCACAAGCGGTTTCTGGGCACCTGCGATAACTGCCGCCATCTTCGCTGCCATACGTGCGAGGGTACCTGTTTTGTAGGCGCACATCTGTAGATAATCTTCCTCGGCAAGTTCGTCGGCGTTGGCTATGCCACTGTGCCAAGCTATATCCATGGCTTGTCCCATGCTTAGGTTAATCATTTCCTGCACGTAAACCTCGTAAACATCTCGCTGAACCTCCGCTGGCAGCTTGTTTCTGTTTGCCATAAGCGGCAAAAGCGGCAGGTAGTACATGGCGTTTCCCGCGTTGACGGATATGTCCATCCCATAGAGTTTGTATGTGCAGGGTTTGCCACGCCGCAGCTCCGAGCTGTCCTCGATGTCGTCAACGACCAATGTGCCGTTGTGGATAACTTCAGGGATAATCGCAAAATCCAAGCAGTAGTCTTCAGCTTTGCCAAGAGCCTCGCAAATCAGCAAAAATAGAGCGGGTCGCCAGCGTTTTCCACCACGTTCCAGCATATTCCAGATTGGTTCAGCAATTGCCTTGTTGAGAGGCTCCAGCGTATAGCTATACACTGGCGGGGCAACTTTGAATAAAACTGCGTTTTTGCAGAATTTTCTTGGTATATACTTTTCTATGGCTTTATCAATTTTAGGCGCAGTCTGCTCAAGGAATCTTTCGGTGTCCAAGTTATTTGGCTCCTCCTCGTTTAGCGTAGGTTTCCAGATTGAAGCCGCGGGCAGAAAGCCACTGAGCAGTTTTGCCCATAATCACTAATGGTGTCTTGGTTAAGCCTGTTAGTTTTTGTGCGCCGACAAGGAACATGACGTTGCGCAATTCCTCGGTTAGGTAGCGAAGTTTTTCTTCGGTTTCTTTGGTGCCTTTTATGGCGGTTTGCAGTATGGGTTGGCTAATGCCTGCCATGCTTGCGCCCAGTGCTACGGTTTTTGCTATGTCGGTTCCGTTGCGTATGCCGCCTGAAGCAATCAAGGGCAACTTAACGGTCTGCGCGTTCTCGACAAGGCTCACCGCAGTTGGGATGCCCCAATCCCAGAAAACCTCACCCAAATAACTCTGCACTTCCCCTTTTTCTTTATCTGAGCGATAATATTCTACTGCAGCAAAACTTGTTCCGCCAACACCGCCTACATCAATGGCTTTAACCCCTGCCTTTTCCAGCGCTTTAGCGTCCTCCGCGGAGATTCCTGCACCTGTTTCTTTGACGATGATGGGGATGTCGATGGCGTCTGTGATTTCGCTGATTTTGGACAGGATGCCTTGGAAGTTGGTTTGTCCCTCGGGCTGAACTGCCTCTTGCAGGGCGTTTAGGTGAATGGCAACCGCGTTTGCGTCAATCATTTCTATTATTTGTTTGACTTCTTTTACACCAAAACCGTTAACCAACTGCACTCCGCCCACGTTGGCAATCAAAAACGCGTTGGGCGCTTTTTCTCGTGCTATCCTATAGGTTTTCTCAAGGCTGCTGTCTTCAATGGCGGCTCTTTGGCTTCCCAATCCCATGCCTAAACCCAGTTTTTCCACGGCTTGGGCGATGGATGCGTTGATTTTGATGGCTTTTTGTGTGCCGCCTGTCATGGCACCGACGATGATTGGGGCGTTGAATTTTTTGCCTAAAAAAGTGGTTTGGAGGTTGATTTTGGCTTTATCTAACTCTGGCAATGCACGGTGAACAAGTTGGATGTCTTCAAATCCAGCGGTTTTGCTTTTTGCCTGAGCATTCTGTTCTAGACAAATGCGGATGTGGTCGACTTTGCGTCTGCCAGTTTCTTTTGACATTTTAGGTCTTCTCTATTTCAGTGCCTAACACACTTTGGTCTGTTAAGGCCCTGAAGATAGATAACCCTTTTGTGGCGCCCGTAACTGTTACATGAACTCCAGCTTCAATTGCAGGGAGAAGTTCAGCCATTTTGCCTGCCATGCCACCAGTGACGTCTTTGCCTTCAGCTTTGCCAAGTTTAGGTATGATGTCTTTTAGTTCTTTTAAGGTGAGTTTCTTGTATGGTTTTGCATTGGGGTTGGTTTTTGGGTCGCTGTCAAACAATCCGTCGGTGTCGGTGCCGATGACGATTTTTTTTGCCTTGTACTTTAAGGCTAAATACGCTACAAGCTGGTCACCTGACAGGACCGTGAAGCCGAGTTTTTCATCTAAAACTGCATCGCCATACATTACTGGAGTGAGAACCAGTTTTGACATGGATTTGAGGATGTTTTCATCAAAGTATTTGATTCTGCCGTTCTCGGTAACAACGCAGGATGAGGGCGCAACGCTTATGGCGGGAATTTCATGCCAAATCATCGAATCCATAACAAGGCCGTTCAAGACAGTCATCATATGGTGGGTTTCAGCGAACCCGAACTTCTGGGTGGGATCTTCTTTGTAGCCGCCTTTTATGCTGTACTTTTCGGCTGTGGGGTGCCCAAAGCTGCCGCCACCATGAACCACAATCAAAT
>JBJKPJ010000350.1:0-1811 GCA_046706605.1 Bathyarchaeia archaeon
TTATTATACTGGTGTATGTGATGCTTACACTTACAACCGTTATCTCGGTTCTATTCTTAGCCAGTAAAGGATTCTTTTCGAAAAATTCCGTGACTTAAAAACAGGTCTTCATTTTATCGGAGGTGAAAATTTAATATGGTTAGTATTAGCAGAAAGCTTTTGGCTGCTCCCTGTCGAAGCGATGCCCTATTGGGAGAAAACTTGTCGTAGGTGCCTATAATGAAACTGGAAAAACGTTCATAGACGTAGCGAATAACGGCGCTGGTCACTAAAGCTCTCCCCCTTTGGAATTTTTTTCATTTCGGAAGGTATGAAAAAACCTTAAAAGCTGTTGAGACGTAAAATGGTTCATTGGGGAAAAGGACTGGTACAAAAATACGAAGTATTAGCAGTTGCCTTTGTAGTTATGGCGTTTATTATAATTGCCGATAGTTTGACGATAGCATCAGGAATGTCAATAAAAATCACTGGTTTTTTTACTTTGCTATATGGGTACTTGCCAATTTATCTACCATATGCAATTGTGGCTGTCTGCTTGTTGGTAGCTGCTGGATTTATGCTCAGGATAGCAAATAACCAAAAGGAGAATCTGACGTTTAAGTGCACAGATAAAGAAAAAAAGCCGTTGCTTCTGAGTTTAAATGAAGGAGCGGTCAATTTTGAAGATTCAAGGAAAGAGATATGGTCAAGTTACCACTCGAAAATACAAGACCACACAGGATATGCGTTGACTACTCTAATTGCGTTGATAGGATTAGTTGCTGGTTCTAATTTCTTGCCAGCGATTACCTTTTTAGCCATATTAGTTTGGACAGCGTTCTCTGTCGGCGTTGTGTTTTTTGCTTGGTTAATCCTGAGAATTTTATACTGGTCTATCTGGGCGGGTAGTTCATTGCTATTAAGTGAGGAACAAATAGTTATGTACTTCAATTTTTGTAACGCTCGTTGTCAATATTATGAATGCAAAGATACGAATACTTCAGCAAGTGCTATAATACAAATTGCAGTCAAGCAACACTTGATTGATGTAGAAAAACGAATGAAGTGGTCATTCAGTACTTTTTTCAGAAAACTTGCTATTCTTACAGGCGGTATTGCAGGGATACCCACATATGCTGAACCGTCTCTGCCTCCTGATAAGGGGCTTGGAAATAATTGAGAGAAAGAAATTCTATGCCGATACAATGAGAGGAGCGCTTTAGTTTTACTCATCCCTCCACTTCACGTGAGCGTCGGGTTTACGCTGGCTTTAAAAGTATTTTAGCTGATGCATCTGCTGAGTGATTTGCTATGTTTAAGGTGTTGAGTTTGTTTGGAGGGTTAGCGTGTTATGGGTAAGACTGTTCCCTCATTTAGAATGGCGCTAGAAGAGGAGATTAACCGTTGGAGTGGATTTGCCAGGGCGCTGCGTAAACCTGATTGGGAAGCCTTTGAGGCGCTTATGGATATGTGCAGAAATTACGCTTCAGAGAGCAGTTGCGCAACTAACCCAATAATTTTCGAGCCTATGGTAATGAGCACACTATTAGCTCAGCAGGTCAAGATACAGCAATTAAAGATTAAACTTGATGAATTGGAAAGTAGGATGGGTAGATATGGCTAAGATTCAAGCCATTAAGAGAGGAATTAAGCTTTCTGAAATAAATGCTAAACTCGAGCGGGCATTTGATCTTACGCTGCTTTTGGGAAAACTTCAGCAACACGGCATGGTAAAGATAGTTTTTGATCCATCGATAGATGAGGAGCCTTTTGTGCAGTTAACAGAAAAAGGCCGACAACAAATAATCGAGCTGCTCTTTAGCTACTAAAAG
>JBJKPJ010000351.1:0-12299 GCA_046706605.1 Bathyarchaeia archaeon
TGGTCCATTCCAGGTATAACCGAGATTATGTCATCTAAGCTTCTGCCATGATACATGAGAATTTCTACGCCATGTAAGCTCAAAACGCAAGGGCTGCCCACGGAATGTATGTTCTTTTTTCCTTGAATCGCTACAAGGTAGTTTTCTGGTATGGCGGGTTGAGGTAGGGATTTGCGGGTTGCATCGTGGTTGCCTGGAGAGAGGAAAATTTCGATGTGTTCTGGAATTTTTTCTAGGTATTTGGCTGCGAAATTGTATTGTTTTTTGACGTCTCGGATGGTGAGTTCGGTTTGCTGGTTGGGGTAAATTCCAACGCCATCCACGATGTCTCCTGCAACCAAAACGTACTTTACGCGACTGGCGATTTCTCTCATTTGTTCACTGCCGTATTTGCCCCTGAGCCAGAGAATAAAGTTTCTGAAGGCTTGTTTCGTGAACTTTGTGCTGCCGATGTGGAGGTCAGATGTGAGAACGGCATAGATGGGTTCGGTTGCCCGTTGTGGTTGTTTTCTGCCGATTTCAGGGAAAATGATGTCTTCCAGCATGAACAGGTTGGTTCGTGTTTTGACAACTGCTAAACAGACAATTTGGTCAGGCAAAAACGTGAGCACTTTCTTTTTTACATCTTCAGGTGCTTTCTGCGGCACCAGCACTGTAGCATTTCCATCCAAATCTTCAACGGAGAGGATGGTGTGGTTTTTTGAGTCTCTTTTCTCAATTAGCATGCAGATAATTTTTAGTTTAGTTTTTGCTTGCGATTTGAGGGCTTCCTTGATGGGGGTAGCTGCTTTGACGTCCATTCGTTGCCTAAGCAAGCGTTCGATGCGTTTGAATCGGTCTTGGAAATAACGCATGTACTCCTCTAACGTTCCGTTTGAAGTTAAATTTCCTGTTGCATCATCCAATATTTTGAAGTCTGCTTGGATGTCTTTGGAGTAGGGATAATAATATTCATCAACCACTGAGGGGACTGACGCTTGCAGTTGGGGTTTGGTTTCTTGAATTTGCGGCTGGATTTGTATGGTTTGGGTTGTTGGAGGTTGGAGGAGGTTTTCCAGAAAATCTTTCTTGATGAACATTGGCTTGTCTTGGAGTTCTTGGATTTTCTCAAACGCTTTGCGCATGATGGATTCGGGATCATTGGTTTCGCAGTTTTGGCACAAGAACTCGAAAGCTTCGCTGTTTAGTTGGTATCCTGCTGCGATGGTTGCTTGGATTGCTCTTTGAAGTTTTTCCTGCGAACTCAACAATTCTGCCTTGACCGCATTTTGGGTTTTTTATGTTAGGCAGATTAGGCTTTTGTGTTATTAACTGTTTTTCGTTGGCAACCTGTAAATTTAAACTGGTTGTATCTGGTGTTTTAGATGTTTTTTTGATGGTATTTTCTGAATTTGGCTATTCGAAACTGATTTAATTTATATACGCTGTAACTAGTTTAGATATGTACTATCGTTGGAGAGAGCGTTAATGGGTGAATTGCGTAAAGTTCAGCAGACACCAACAGGAACATTCTTTGTTTGTCTGCCCCGAGATTGGGCAAAGCAGAGCGGGTTAAAGAAGGGCAGCTTGTTAAATTTGGATGTTACTTCCGAAGGTAAGCTGTTAGTGGATTCCCAATTTGATGCCGAGCAGCAGCCTAAAGTTGCCTGTTTGCCAGTTGGGCCTTTTTTGGGGAGAGAAATTATTGGACGCTACCTGCTTGGTTATGATATTATTCGTATTGAATCAAAAGACCGTATAGATTCTCAAGTGCGGAGTCTGGTTAAGTCAACGGCTAACTCTTTGGCAGGGTTGATGATTGTTGAGGAAACAACGTCGATGATTTCTTTGCAGTGTTTGATGCAGCAGCCGTTTACTTCGCCGCAAAAGATACTGCAACGTAACAATGCCAGTGCTTCCAGAATGATTCGGGATTCGGTGACTTCCTTTGCCTCTGGAGATGTTGAGCTGGCAAAAAACGTCATCGAACGTGACGTGGAAAACAACAAGTTCTATTTTTTGCTGGTTAGAATCCTACGAACCATCATCCAAAACTCCAGATTAAGCGAAAAACTCAACATATCGCCCATTGAATGCTTAGATTATCGTTTAGCTTCAAGCCTGATTGAAGGCATCGGCGATGCTTGCGTTCAAGTAGCAACAAGCACCATAGCGCTAAACGGGGTTAAATTGTCGGAGGGCGTGCGTAAGCTGCTTCTTGAGTTGCAGTCAGAGTGTTGCGAGGCAAACGAGCAAGCACTCAAGGCTTTTTTGTCCAAAGATATTGCTTTGGCGGAGAATGTGCGGAATCTTCGGGAAAAAATCGAAGCAACTTTCTGCAACGTGGAAAGTGCAGCTAAAGATTCAACAATGGATTTGATGCCACAGATTTTGGCAGCTGCTGCTTTTCTTAGGCAGATTTATGAGCGAAGCGTCGACATGGCAGACCTTGTGGTTTAAGTACAGACTCCACATTTAATGACTACAGAATCCGTCAATACCCTTCTACCCTCTTGACGATAGATCCATCTATCGTTTCAACATAGAACTGCTATACGCTCATAAGGCTCAAAATAAAGTTGCGAGCACATTTGCAGGTTGCTTTTGGGTTGTTTCATTATCTGTTTCAGTTTTGTTTCAGTCAACTATCTTACCACACGGTGACCCCTAGTGTAGTTTGAGGGAAAAAACTCATGAACACTAAACTGATAATTGCTTTGGTTCTGGTCGGTGTGTTGGCGGTGGCTGTGGTCGGGTTGGTTTCAGCCCAAATAGCCACCTCGGCAGCCGAGAATGAAACTGGAACAGGTGGTCCACAACCCTACTACGGAGCACCCGCATATGCTGCATCTCCTGCAAACATCACTGTAACTGACCTCTACACTAACCAAACACCAACCTACCCCTACTATGGTTATGGATACGGCTATGGCTACGGGCCCTGCATGGGTGGATTCTTCCCATAAAATGCACCTTTCTTTTTTGGTTATTTCTTGTTGTTATTAACCCAAAATTCTTACCACACTTTGTTTTCTGCATGGATTGGCTATTTAGCCCAGATAGACTCTAAAGAGTTAAATTTCTAAGAAACTATTCGTTTGCGGGAAACCTATGTCTACACTCACTGATAAAGTTGCAAACGCCCTTTACCTATCTGGGTGCATAAAGTTTGGCAGATTCAAAATCAAATCCGGCGCCATCAGCCCCTATTACATTGACCTTGCTCGCGTACTTGCTGCACCCCAACAACTCTGTATTATAACCGAAGCCGCCACAGAAAAAATCAAAGAAATAATGGTTGCCGGCAAAATTGACAAGTTAGCCTCCATTGAGCTTAAAGGCGCCTTGATTGTCCCAAACATCGCCTGCAACCTAAACATGCCCTGCGTAATTGTCCGTAAAGAAGCCAAAGCCTACGGCGTTACAGGCAGAACTGCAGGTGCCGATGTAGAGCAAGGCGACAATATCCTGTTTTTTGACGATGTGGTAAGTGAAGGCTTATCTAAAGTCGAGGGTATCAAGCCTCTTTTGGAACTTGGTGCCAACGTCAAACATATTCTGGTGGTTGTCAACCGCGAGCACGGTGGCAAAGAAAAGCTCGAACAGCTAGGTTATCATGTTCATGCGTTGGCAAAAATATCTGATGTTGTGATTTCGCTTAAGCGGGAAAAACATATTTCAAAAGAGCAAGCTGAAAAAGTTTTAGAATACATTAAACAATTTCAGGGACAGGTCCTTTAGTGTAGTGCTCCACGATTCTGTCTGCTACAGCGACGGAATGCCCACTTTTCAGCAACGCTTTTTTTAGGTTCTCTGGTTTATCGGTCTCCAATTCAACCCCGAAAAATCTCCCGCTGGGCACAATATAAAGTTACCCATCTTTGCGAATTCTGCGTGAACTGTTGCGCAAAAAGTGACCTGTAGATTTATTGGTTGCAACTTCAAGATATTTTCAATAGGAAACAGGCGCAATGCAAGACCAAAAACAAATAATAGACGCCCTGCAAAAACCAGAAGCCTACCCAGAAAACCCAGGCAAAATCCAACTTATCCAAACCCACATCTCCATGGTTTTCTTGACAGACAAATATGTTTACAAAGTGAAGAAAGCCGTGAACTTTGGATTTTTAGACTTTTCCACCTTGGAAAAGAGGCGGCTGTTTTGCGAGAAGGAGTTGGCGCTTAACAGCCGGCTTTGCCCCGAAATTTACCTTGAAGTTGTCCCTATCACCCAGTCCGGTACGTTAAGGATTGGAGGAAGCGGTGAACCTGTGGAGTACGCCTTAAAGATGAAGCGCCTGCCACAAGAAAAAATCATGACTACGCTGCTTAGGGAAAATCAGGTGAACCGCAAAACCGTCGACGAGATAGCGTCCATTGTTGCCGAGTTCCACAATTTGGCGCAGACAAACGCGGCGATAAGCGAGTTTGGTACGCTTAAAATTGTTAAAGTAAACTGGGATGAAAACTTTAGCCAAACAGCAAAATACATCAACCAAGCAATTCCTGCGGTTGATTTCCAATTTATCCAAACAAAAATCAACACCTTCATGGAACAAAACCAACCGCTTTTCAAAAAACGAGTAACCGAAGGACATATTCGGGATTGCCATGGCGATTTGCATTCAGGCAACATTTTTATAACAGACAAAATCTGCGTTTTCGATGCCATCGAATTTAATGACCGCTTCCGTTACTCCGATGTGGCGGCTGATGTGGCATTTTTGGCTATGGATTTGGATTTTCAGCAAAAACCAGACTTAGCAGCTTATTTCATTGAAAGGTATCAGACTTACTCAAAAGATAGGCAGCTTGGGCAGCTTTTGCCCTTCTACAAGTGCTACCGCGCTTACGTGCGGGGAAAAGTTGTCAGCTTTCGACTTGACGACCCAAACATCAAAGCCCAAGAAAAACAAGCTGCCATCTACGAAGCCCAAGCCTACTTCAAACTGGCAGCCCAGTATGCGAAAAAGCTCTAAGTGAATTGGTTAGCAACCCATTTAGGTATGTCAACGGAGCCCATCATGATGGGTTTTTGGTGGCAATCGCTGCCGCCCGTCATCAGGAGCCCCTGCTCTTTGGCGAAGAAAAAGTAGTGACTGGTTGTTTCTGGAGTGTTTCGTGGGTGCCAGCATTCCACGCCATCGATTTGAGGTAGCAGTTTTTCTTGGATAATCTGGATTTGCTCAGCTAAAGTTTTGGTTAACGCGACAAGGCTGGTGCCGTGGGGGTCGTTTGGGTGAGCCAGCACAAGTTTGCCGCCTGCATCGTGGACCAGTTTTGAGGCTTCTTCCACGTAGAGAGGGTATTTTGGGGCGTCGCATTTAACAAGGTATTTGTCAAAGGCTTCTTGGCGTGTTTTTACGATACCTTTTTTGACAAGGTAATCGGCAATGTGGGGACGACCCAGTGTGCCATCAACAGATTCTTCGATTCTATGGAAATCCTGCGTGGTTAGCACTGGGATGTTTTCTTTTTTGAATTCAGCGTTGAGGTTGTCAAGGATTTTTGCAGCGCGTTCCGTTCGGTACTTTGCCATCAAATTCAGCTTGGCTTTCAATGCAGCGTTGTTGGGATCGTATTGGTAGCCCAAGAAATCCAGCGATATAGCCTTGCCGTTATAGTACTTGGGGTGCGAGAAGGTGACGTTTAACTCAACGCCCGTGATGTAGCGGATGTCTGTTTTTTTTGCTTGGACGATGGCTATGGGTTGGCAGTTGATGTTGTCGTGGTCGCTGATGGCTAAAAAATCGATTCCGCGGGCTTTGGCTTCAGCAAATATTTCTGGTACGCTGAATTTGCCGTCAGAGGCATTTGAGTGAATGTGTAAATCAATCTTCATGTTAATACAGCGCGTTACCTTTTTTCTTCGCCAATTATGAACCAGGCTTCTTTTTCGTCGTGGCAGGTGTCAACAGTGAAGTGTGTGATTTTCAGATTGGGATATTTCTTTTTTATGGCGTCGATGTTTATGGGTTCGAATTTGTTTTTGTTAGCCAGATACGCTTCTGGGGTTAGGGCGTTTGATTCGTACTTTTCTTTGGTGCGTTTTGATATCCTTGCTAGTGAGACTTCTTGTGGGCAACTGGTTTGGATGATAACAAACATCATGTTGTTTTTGGCTGCTATTTCCGCTGCCCTTTCACGGAGCTCCTCTGTGACGAAGGTTGCATCTAAAATCATGCCGCCGCCTTTTTTAGCAAGCTCATCGGCCCGCCGAAACAACTCGTCATATACGGATAAGCGCTTGTTCATGTTTCCGGCGACTTTGGCATCAAAAATGTCCTCGTTTTTTAATACCTCTAGACGGATTAAGTCGCTACGCAGAATCTGGTACCCTTTAAGGTTAGCAATTTCTTCTGCGGTTTCAGTTTTGTAGCTTGCAGGCAATCCACAAGTTATCAGCAGCGTTCTTGGTTCTAGTTGGGTTTTTACAAAGGAGGTAAAAGGTTCTTTCACGTGATGCACCATTCGTTAGGTTAGCTGGAGGGTAATTTAACTTTTTCCAGCTTGATTGAGCTTTGCCCTACTTTACACCTGTGGAAAGAGAGGTAAATTCTAAATAAGGAGAACCGCGCACACTTGCGTCAAGAAGGAACAGTTCATGGAACAATTCCAAGTTAAAGACAAAAATTTAGCCGCTCAAGGACACTTACAGATTGAATGGGCAGCAAAACACATGCCCGTCCTAAGCATAATCAACGAGCGATTTGAAAAAGAAAAACCCCTAAAAGGCCAAACCATCGCGGCTTGCTTGCACGTAACCAAAGAAACCGCGGTGCTCATCAAAGTCTTAATCGCTGGAGGCGCCGAAGTTGCCCTCTGTGGTTCAAATCCGCTCTCCACCCAAGATGATGTGGCCGCTGCGTTAGCTGACAGTGGCGTTCACGTTTTTGCTTGGCGAGGACAAAACACAGAGGACTACTACAAGTGTATCGAAAATGTTCTTGCCTTTAAACCAACTATAACCATGGATGATGGTGCCGATGTTGTTGGCATGTTGCATAGCAAATTCCAAAACCAAATTCCCGATATAAAAGGCGGAACCGAAGAAACTACCACTGGCGTTGTTCGGCTTCGGGCCATGGAGGTGGACGGAACCCTCAAGTACCCTATCGTTGCCGTAAACGATGCGTATACTAAGTACCTGTTTGACAATCGCTACGGCACAGGGCAAAGCACCATCGACGGTATCTTGCGGGCGACATCGGTTCTTTTGGCAGGCAAAACCTTTGTTGTCGGCGGATACGGCTGGTGTAGTCGCGGTATTGCTATGCGTGCTCAGGGTTTAGGTGCCAACGTTATTGTGACTGAGGTGCAGCCGACCCGGGCGTTGGAAGCAGCCATGAATGGGTTGCGTGTTATGCCCATGTCTGAAGCAGCAGCCATCGGCGACATTTTTGTGACAGCCACAGGTGACCTAAATGTTATCCGTAAAGAGCACATGGAAAAAATGAAAGATGGTACAATCATGTGCAACAGTGGTCACTTTAACGTGGAAATTAGCATCCGCGACTTGGAATCACTCTCCACTTTCCAACGCACGATGCGACCAAACATGGTGGAATACACCCTAAAAGACGGCAGGCACCTCTATCTGTTGGCGGAGGGCAGGCTGGTCAATTTAGCCGCTGCAGAAGGTCATCCCTCAGAAGTTATGGACATGTCTTTTGCAAACCAAGCCTTATGCTCAGAATACGTAGCAAAAACTGACAAAATGCAAATCAAAGTCTACCCAGTTCCAAAAGAAATCGACGAGAAAATCGCTAAATTAAAGCTTAAAGCTATGGGTGTCTCCATTGACGAGTTGACCGCTGAGCAGAAAAAGTACCTGTCAACCTGGGAAATGGGCACTACCTAATCAACCGAGCTAAGCGAAAACATGACAAACTTTAAATTCCCAAAAAGAATACATCCGTATAAAGTGGTGAATCACTAATGGTAAGTAAAGATCAAGGAATAGGTGGCGCGATCCTTCTAGTCTGCGTCATAGTCGCAATTGGTTACATTGTTACACTTTTCTATCCATCATGGCTTAGCTACATCGGAATACACAGCGCCAATAAAGATATTCAGTTCTGGGTTATCGCTGTACCAGTTTTCGTAGCTTTCGTAGCTATCATGTTCATCGGAGCATGGATTGGCTGGACAATGGCAACAACTCCGCCTCCAAAACCAATCGAAGAAATCACAACTGAAATCGAAGACAAAAAAGAAGAACCAAAAGCAGAAGAGCAACAAGCCGGCGCTGAAACAAAAACTAAGTAACCCTTCCTTTCTTAATTCTCCTTTTCAATTTTTTATTTTCTATTTTATCTAAGTCTATTTAGAAAAACAGTTTATGGCGTTAGCTGCGCATCTTTTTTAGCATGCAGTCAACAATGCTCTTGCACACTAAGCATTCATCTGGAATCTGCTCTTTAGATGCCCGCTCACTTAGATAACCCGAATAATGTCGGCAGCCCGAGGGTTTTTCTTCTTTGCTTGAGCGGCTTTCCCGCTGCGCTTTTGGTTTGGTCTCTTCAGGGAGTGGTTTCTCTACAGTAACAGCTGCTTTGATGGTTTGGTTAATTTCTATTTTTGTTAGGCAAAACGGGCAGGCAAAATAGGGTTCTGTTGGGTTATCTTGAAGGTTTAGGGCTTTGAGGGGTGTTTTGAAGGTTTTTTTGCAAGATGCGTTTTGACATGTAAACAAGTTTTTTCGCCCTGAATTGTTAACCTGCAGATTAACGAATGAAGAAAAAGGTTTGCTGGCTTATAGCGTTGCTGAATCCACAATAATTATTTTTATTATTCATTTTCACATATCTGCGACGAGGGGGAAGCCAGCTTACTTAAATCGTCAGCGCCCTCAGCATAGCCATGTGCAACCAACACATCACCCACAGCAATTCGAAAATCACCTCTTGGTCGCAGCGTTTTGCCATTGCGCTTTATCACCAAAACTCGCATACCCGTCTCTTCATGCAGTTGCGCCTCTTTGAGTGTTTTGCCAACCAACGACGAATCCGAGGCAACACAGGTTTGGGTTACGGTTTCTTCTGCTTCTTTGATGGTTAGTGTCAGGATTGGGTGGGGTTCTATGCCTCTTAAAACAACCTCAGCCATGTCTGCTGCGGCATCAGCGATTTTTTCTGTGGAAACACCCAGCCTAATTAAACCAAGAAAACCCGAGGCTTCATCTTCTTTAAAATCGCTGTTTAGGGCAAGCAATTCAAAGTTAGTATGTAGCTGGTCCATGCGTTGTTCCAACTGCTCAACTTCGTCAGCTAACTCTTTACTGTTTAGCATCAAAGCTGAATAAGCTAAATCAATCATCAACTCGGAGGTGTCTTTAAGCTCCACGAACCTCGTAACAATCTCTTCAAACTTTGCACGTTTCTCCGTATCCAAGTCAGATAGGCTGCCTTCTGCTAAATCTTTAAACTCCTCAATGCCGCATGGCGCGCCGCGCGTGATGAGGGTGTCGCCTTGTTTGACAACTTCATTTTCTTCGGGGTCTAATATCCAATCGTTGTTTCTTCGAATAGCAATAATGTCCACGCCCATAGTGGCTGCTAAATCCAGTTCATCAATGGATTTGTTGACAAGCGCCGAGGTTTCTTTCACGGTTGCTTTGGTCAAGCGTTCGGCGACTTTCTCAAAAATTTGCCCCACAATAGGGTGAACTCCTATGTTGCCGGTAACAATAGCTGCGATATCTGCTGCGGCATCGGAGACCTTGTCTGTTGAAGCAGCAACTATGGACACGCCGATTAGGTCTTCAGCGTCTCGGGCGTCTCTTGCTGCCACCATAATCTCCATTTCCAAAAGGTAAGACAAATAGTCCACTCGATCCTCCAACGCCAAAACGTCCTCAGCTAAGTCTTTGTCGTTGTACAGTGCTGAAGAGTAAGCTAAATCAATCATGAGTTCCGAGAGGTTTTTCATTTCTAAAAGCAGTTCACTCACAGGGATAGGTTTGTATTTAATTTTTTCCAGTTGACGCAATCTTGATAGACCGCTCCACGTAAAAGTGGTGTTCTGGGATATCTTTGTTGTTCTCAGTATTAAATGATTACCAATATTGCAACAAGCAAAGCAACAGTTGTGATGCAGTCTGCCAGCGAACTGATTAGGGGGATAACAAAGTTGTCTGCTTCCAGCCCACGCTCAAAAGTGACTATGGAAACAGCATAAGAAAGGATTACAACCGACAAGAATGCAATAACGTTACAAATCAAAAGTATCTCCAACAAATTGGCAAGTCCTGAAACTGAAACTGCTCCGCTCAGTGGTATGGCAATAAATCCTAAAATCGCAAACAGCATTAGTGAAGATGCCCAAGCGCTAAAAATGTTCTTTAAATGTTTGATAATTGACGCGAACGAAGGCGTAAGCTCCCCTAGCGCAAGCCGTGTTGTTGCAGCTGAACCAACCACTAACCCAACGTCGCCTATCATGTCAATTACGGCTGGGTAGATGATGTAGATTTGTTTTTGACCGTTTGCGATGGCATTTACTCCTCTAAGAAGGGTGCCTGTAATGTTTACTACCAACGCTGTTAGGAGCAACGCGGGTAAGGATTCTTTGAGGATTTTCAGAAAGTCTTTTTGCTGACCAAATTTAGGAACTACAATAAAAACCAAAACCACATTGATTAAGCCGATTAAGGCGGTCGCCCACTCACCGTAGTAACCGGAAAAATAGAGGTTCAGAACGCCTACGTAAAGAAGGGATACAACAATGTCGGCTAATGTTGAAATAACTGGGAACACCACCAAATCAGGGTCCAAACTTTTCTTAAACGACAAAAACATGGCTTTTATTGTGACCAAAGTTGTCAGCAAACCCAGCGATAGTGTTGCCACCATGACCGACAAAATAGCGGGAAACGCCGCAGTTGTTGTTCCCCAAAACAGGTTTCCGAAAAGAACCGCTATGACGCTGATTGTGGCGCTGGTTATTAAGGTTAAAACAACAATGGCGCCGACAAGTTTGTAAAAGATTTTGGTATTTCCAAAAAACTTTGGGGAAACAGTTCCAATACGCAGCGCTGTGCTCAAACGACCAGTCAACAAGCCGGTGGTTACTCCTTTAACGCTGACCACTGCAGGGTAGAGCGCTATAGCCCACGGTGAAAGTTGGAATAGCCCGAGTTGAACTGCGATGGCAAACCCCGCAATTATGCCGCCAACATCAAACACGCAAGACAGGGTGGTTTCTTTGAGCATTCCCAGAAAGCTCTTAGAAACACCTGCATGCGCCATTACAGATGCCTCCTTACAATGTTAACATAAAAAAACAGTGACTTCATGTCTGAAGGTGAAAAACCCCTACTAAAGACCGCCTTGGTTTTACACACAGAGATGTGGACTTCATTCATTTTTACGCCTCCTGACTTGTTTGGCGGTCCACAGTCACTCAATGCTGTGTTGCGGGCTGCCAAAGCCGCTTTTTAACTGCCTGTGAAGATTTTGGAAGCAACCCTTACCTTAAGAGGTTTTTGGTTGAAAAACACACCACGGGTCTTCAGTTAAATAGTCTTTCTTGGCTTCGACTGGTAAATGCATATCGCCGCAGTAATCGATAAACTCGCTTGACAGCCCATAAGCGCGCGCCCGGCAACCTCCGCACAAAAAGCGGTGTTCACATATGCCACATTTGCCTTTTAGGGCGTTGGGGTCTCTTAGGGTTTTAAAGACTGGGGAGTTAAACCAAATTTCCTCGAAGCTTTGTTCGCGGATGTTTCCCAGCTTTATCGGTATGTAGGGGCAAGGTGTCACGTCGCCGTTGGAGTAAATTCGACAGTAGTACATTCCTGCGATGCAGCCGCGTATCCATTGTCGCATGTCTAAACCCATGTCTTTTGCTATCCGCATAAACTGTGGTGCACAGCTTGGTCTAACGTTCAGGGTGTGGTTTGCAACTTTTGCAAATGTTTTCGTAATCATATCCTCGTATTTTTGAGGAGAAATATCTGTTAGCTTTGTTCCGCGTCCAGTGGGGACAAGAAAGAAAAGGTGGAAGTTTTCAACTCCGATGCTTTCAGCAAGTGACATGATGTCGTCAATTTGGTCATAGTTTTGGTGGGTTAGTGTAGTGTTAACTTGGACAAGCACATTGTTTTTCCTAAGAAACTTGCAAGCGTTAACGGCTTTTTCCCACGCACCCTTCACCCCTCGGAAATCATCATGTTGCGAAGGAATGTGAGAGTCTAAGCTTATTGAAACCGTAGCGATTCCTGCGGCTTTAAGTTTAGTTGCCGCTGCCTCGTCCAGAAGGCATCCGTTGCTGCCTAAACCCATCTTCAAACCCAAAGAGGAGCCGTACTTTATGAG
>JBJKPJ010000352.1:0-4061 GCA_046706605.1 Bathyarchaeia archaeon
GTTCTAAACCCAAGCTTGGGCGGAAGTGGCAAGCGTCGTTTGTGTTCGTTGGCAAGCCAACGTGCCTTTACTTTTTCAACAGGTGCTGTTTCCAGTTCCAGTTGTTGAGCTATTTCTTGGGTTGGCATAAACCGCTCCAGCCCAAACAGGATAAGGTCCAAGGTTTCGTATTTGATTCCCAATTCTGATTCTGCAAGCTGGTTTGGCCAGAGTGCTGGGGTGGAGGGTTTTAATGCCAGTTCTTTTGGAATGCCGAGGTGAAGGGCAATTTTACGCACCTGCGTCTTGTAGAGGTCCATAATTGGCGCTATGTCTGCTGCTTGGTCTCCCCACTTTGTGAAGTAGCCCATCATTGTTTCGGATTTGTCTGAGCTGCCACAGACAATTCGGTTTTGTTTGTTAGCAAAATAATAAAGAAAAATCGCTCTGGTTCTTGCTTTTATGTTTCCTTTGCAAAGTCTGTTTGCAGGGTCAAACACCGGTATGGCGTTGTACATGCTGTTTAGTGCCTCTGTCATGTCACAAACCTTCGTTTCCACGTGGAAGAGGTCTGCGACTGCTTTGGCGTCGTCTACGTCTTTTTGATTAAAATTCTCCTTTTCGGGAAGCATCAGTCCTAGGACATTTTCGCCGCCCATAGCTAAGCTGGATAGTGCTGCTATGGTTCCGCTGTCGATTCCACCTGACAATCCAAGCACGATACCTTTGGCGCCTGCGTTTTGAACGTATTGTTTTATGAATCGGCAGATTCTTTTTTGTGTTTCGGCAAAATCCATTTCTAACAGGGATAGCGTTAACTTCACTTGCTAATTCAGCCCCACTATTGATGGTTAGTCGGCAAGTATTTAAGGGCAAGGATAAATATTAATCAGCATTACCTCGGGATGCAGAAGGATATTTGAATGGGGCGAAGAAGGAAAAAAGTTGTTCACATACCAAAAAAACGTTTACCTAAATTCTTCTCTTGCCCTAAATGCGGAAAAGAAACCGTCCGTGTTGAAGTCTTCCGTGATGAAGGTGGTCGTGCCACTGCTCAATGCAGCAGTTGTGGTTTGAAAGAGGAATTCCAAATCAAATCGGCGCAAGGCGAAGTTGACGTTTACTGTATGTTAACTGACCGCGTTTACGGCACCCAGAAAAGAACTCCTGTAACCAAAAATGAGTAACTGAAGGTCATTGTATGCTTGGACCTATAGAAAGGTACTTGCTCGAGAAAATAAAAGCCGATGGCTCAATCCACATAACTCTTATAGACCCTGAAAAGGTCACGGCAGCCAGCGCAGCTCAGATTGCTGAAAACTCCAAAAGCAGTGGAACCGCAGCCGTCATGATTGGAGGCTCAACTTTTGTTTCCGAAACTCACCTTGATGATGTGGTTAACGCCATAAAAACCAAAGTAAACATCCCCACAATTCTTTTCCCCAACAACGTCACTGGCATCAGTAGCCACGCCGACGCCATCTGGTTTATGTCTCTGCTAAACTCGGTGGACCCTTATTTTTTGATTGGTGCACAAATTCTCGGTGCGCCTCTGGTGAAAAAGTATGGAATAGAGCCTATATCGATGGGGTACATTATTGTTGGCGACGGAGGCACCGCTGGTATTGTTGGCAAAGCAATCAGTGTGCCTTACAATAAACCTGAACTTGCCGCAGCTCACGCATTGGCAGGACAGTACCTTGGTATGCGGTTTATTTACCTTGAAGGCGGCTCGGGCGCAGCAAATCCTGTTCCTCCAGAAATGATTCGTGCCGTGAAGAGATTGATTGATGTTCCTTTGATTGTTGGCGGCGGTATCAGAAACAAAGCGCAAGCTGTTGCGGCAGCGTCTGCGGGTGCAGACGTAATCGTTACCGGCAACCTAACGGAGTCAACCGATGCTAAGCAAAAGATTTTGGAAATAATCACTGCCATCAAAGGCGTTAAAGCTTAACGTTTATTTTGTCTGTTTTTTAGAAAGCCAAAATAACCCATCCTTCCATATCACACAGAGGGCTACTCTTGAAAATTAGTCAAAGTTACCAAAACTACATTAGCACATTGGAAAACGGGCTAAAACAGCTTTATGCCATAAGCGACAGCGCTCGAGCTAAAGGACTTGACCCTGCTCTTAAAACCGAGTGCATACGTGCTCGAGACATCGCCGACCTAGTAGAGGGCTTAGTTGGACCCAAAGGCGTTGCGCTTAGCATCCGCGAATTAAGTGCCAAACTGCCCCGAGAAGAAATTGCATTCAAGGTCGCTCAAGAAGTAGCCCAAGGCAAATTTGGACAGCTAGGTCAAGAACAGTTAGCTGAGCAGGCGATCCGAACTGCCCTTGCGATTTTTACAGAAGGCTTAACGGCAGCACCAATCCAAGGTATCGCTCAGGTTAAAATTAAAACCAACGCTGACCGCGGCCACTACCTTGCTATCTACTTTGCGGGTCCCATTCGTTCAGCTGGTGGAACCGATCAGGCGTTGACTTTAGTTGTTGGGGATTATGTGCGGCGTGAACTCAACTTAGATCGCTACAAACCCACCGAAGAGGAGGTTTCGCGCTTTGTTGAGGAGTTGCGGCTCTACGAGCGCTCTGTGGGGCGTTTTCAATATCACATTCCGGACGCAGAACTAAGAAAAGCTCTAAACCTCATACCCGTCGAATGCACTGGAACTGAATCTGATCCAGTCGAGGTTTCTTCGTACCGAAACTTGGAGAGAGTTGAAACTAACCGTGTCCGAGGTGGTGCACTCCGTGTTGTCAATGACGGCATAGTGGGGCGCGCACAAAAAGTTTACGTCATTATTGACAAACTTGGTTTCCAAGGCTGGGATTGGCTCAAAGAATTTAAGAAAAAGTCTGAAAAAAAATCAGGCGGCTTTATGGATGACGTGATAGCTGGACGCCCAATTTTTGCTTTTCCATCCACACGGGGCGGCTTTCGCCTTCGCTATGGCAGGTCCAGAAACACTGGGCTTGCTGCAGTGGGTATTCATCCTGCCACGATGCTTGTAGTGGAGGGTTTTCTTGCTGCTGGCACCCAGATGCGCCTAGAACTTCCCGGCAAAGGCGGCGTCACTATGCCCGTGGACAGCATTGAGCAACCTGTTGTTTTGCTCAAAGACGGCTCGGTTGTTCGCGTTTCACTAGAAAATTATAGCACAGTTAAAGGCAGGGTCCAGAAAATCCTGTTTTTAGGTGACATGCTTATCGATTTTGGTGACTTCCTTTATTGTAACAAAGCTTTGCCCCCGTCTGGCTATGTGGAGGAATGGTGGGCAAAAGATGTACAAAACGCTCTTTGCGAAAAATTCGGCGGCGACACAAAACAAGCCGCAGACGCTTGCCAGTTGCCTGTAGAGAAACTGGAGAGTTTAATTGTTGCCCCCTTCCGCTGCAAGCCTTGCGTGAAAGAAGCAATAGCAATAAGCCGAGGCTTAGATGTTCCCTTGGCGCCCAATTGCACGCTGTTCTGGACTGGTTTGGGCAGTGTTCAGGATGTTGATTCACTGCGCAAATGGCTGGTTAGCTGTGATGTCACCCAAGAAGACGGTGTCATATCAAAAATCACGGGGTCATCCAACGAGAACGTTTTCAAGTTGCTGCGAGAAATTTTTGTCCCGCATAAAATTCAAGATGGCACCATTGTCCTAAACGGCGAAGTTGCCGCCGCCTTTGCGTTTACCCTTGGTTACGGAACACCTAAAATTATCGAACCAGTGCAGGCTTCCTCAGTTTTGGAGCTACTAAGCCTCCTGTCAGGTGTGACCATAAAAGATAAGGCACCAACCTATGTGGGTGGGCGTATGGGCAGACCTGAGAAGGCTAAGCACCGCGAGATGAAACCGCTTGTTCACGTGCTTTTCCCGGTAAGTTTGGCAGGGGGTTCACATCGTGACCTTATGGAAGCGGCAAAGCGTGGACCTGTTTTTGTGGAGTTAGCTAAACGGAAATGTCCCAACTGCAAAATCTACACCCTCAAAATCAAATGCAACGTTTGTGACTGTGAAACGGTTCCTGAAAAGGTTTGTCCACGATGCGGAAGGACCGTTAGAGAGTCAGGTTGTATAAGTTGCAAGAC
>JBJKPJ010000353.1:0-2554 GCA_046706605.1 Bathyarchaeia archaeon
ACGATTTCTGGTTTGTCTGGAGCTTTTTCTGGCGCAACAGTCCACTCAAAAGCATCGTCTGGCGGGGCTTGTGCTGCGTCTTCTAAAAGCCCACATTCAATGGCTCGCCCCCAAACACTTGCATCTATGCTGTATTTTTTGGCAGCAGTAGAAACCGGGATTCCTTTGGCTTTAGCGTACTCGATTTCCTCATCTCGTGTCATGCCCCATTCGCGGACGGGCGCAATGAGTTTTAGTTGAGGCGCCAATGCACCTAAAGATACGTCAAAACGGACTTGGTCATTTCCTCTGCCCGTGCAGCCATGTGCTAAGCCTGTTGCGCCTTCCTTTTCGGCGATTTCGACCATTTTCTTGGCGATTAAGGGTCGCGAAAGGCTGGTACTTATGGGGTATTTGCCTTCGTAGAGGGCGTTGGCTTTAATGGCGGGGAAAATGTAGTCTTTGGCGAATTCATCTTTGGCATCAATTGAGTAGTGTTTTTGGACGCCGAGTTTTTTAGCTTTTTCCTCGGCTCCTTTGATGTCTTCCATTTGACCGACGTCAACTGTTACGGTTATGACTTGTGCGTTGTATTTTTCTTGGATGTATTTTATTAACACAGATGTGTCTAATCCGCCTGAGTATGCGAGAACAAATTTTTCAGTTATGTGTCAGTCCCTCTTTTTAATTTTGAATTATTCTCCTAACCTTCAGGGCTGACTTTTTAAACGTTGCGACTTTTTTGTTACTTAACAATCTTTAAATGTCCCATTTGATACACCTGAGTGTAATGACCATCGCTCAAAACGTTCGAAACCACCTCAAAAACAAACCCTACTTACTTGAAGCCCTAGAAAAAGGCATTGTCAACCTAAGCGAACTGTCAAGGCAAATCCAAGCCGAACTTGAAATCAACGACACCAGTGCCATAAAAGCTGCCCTACGACGCTACTCCGAAGAACTCCAAAAACACAGACAAAAAAGAGAAGAAAAAGTTCTCCAGCTCCTAAAACGCAGTAACATCGCCGTTTACGACCGAAAAGCCGTCATGATAACAAGCAAAGAGTTGGCATCCAATTCAGGAATGAAAGTTGATTTGCTTGACAAATTCGTCTACCTCTTAGACCGCAGCGACATGCCTGAGCGCATAAGCACACTGGTTAAGCATGAGAACTGCACCATGATTGTCGTGCACTCCCCCGAGGAACTGGAAGCAACACCAGGGGTTGTAGCGTTTTTAGCAACCCTGCTTGCAGAACAAAACATTAACATTGTTGAGTTTATTTCCTGCTGGACCGAGACCATCATGGTCGTAGAGAAAAAAGATAGCCTCAAAACATACGAAGTCCTCTCAAACATAGTCGGCTAACACAGCTCAGCAGGCTTGTTTTTCTAGTATTAGCTGAAAACAACACGCCCTTACTCATCATTCCAGCAATATTGAAGGTAAATGCATTTTTATTTTAGCAGCCACTACAGGTTGCAAGACGAGTGAAGCAAAAACACAAACAGATCTGCTTGAAAGCTTAAACACGATAATATCGTAAAGGGCATACCAAAAAACAACTTTTAACAAATAGGCTAATGGCGATTATCTCTATAAATATCTTGAATAGTTAAGAGGATAGATTGCCCCCTATTTGTTAGTAATTAGCGGATATTCCAACTTATTTGCCGCTTCCTCGAACTAAAGAAGTGACGACGCCTATAGCAGCTATAACTGCTGAGATGATAAATGCACTTCGCATTCCTTCAATAAAAGCAACGTTTGCTACTTCTAAACTTGATGCGTTAATGCCTACGAAAATAGCAGAAAGCACGCTGGTTGAGACAAAGGTTGCAAAAACTGCGCCCATCAAGGCTAAACTCATTGACTGCCCCAAAACCCTCATTGTTCCCAACGTTCCAGATGCAACCCCCAAATGACTTTTCTCAACAGACCCCATAACAGCACTAGTATTAGGTGAAGAAAAAAGCCCCATTCCAAACCCCAAGATAAGAAGTCTAATAGCAACATCTGCTGATGTTGAAGTGAGAGATAAAGTACTGATCCAAAATAGCCCAAAACATATTAGAGCCATACCCAACGAACTGAGAAATCGTGAACCAATCTTGTCAGACAGCCATCCACTTACCGGTGACACCACAACCATAGCCACGGGCATAACAAAAAGTATGACCCCCGCCTGCAACGCAGACATGCCTAACGCTCTTTGAAGATAAAAAGAAATGAAAAAACTAACACCAAAAAAAGCAATATAAGCAAGCAGCGCTGAGAAGTTACCTGCCGCAAATAATCTATTCTTCAAGAAAAGATCCAAGTGCAGCATAGCTTGTTCTTTTTTCTTCCTTTCGATAAAAACAAATAATACTAAAAATACGCTGGCTGCTACCAAAAGACTAACCGTGAACAAAGAAACCCACCCATAAATACCACCCAACGTTAAAGCAAGAAGAAGAGGAATAATACCCAAAGAAAAAGAGATGGCACCCGTTAGATCAAAACGTTTTGGCGTGGGTATTGCGGATTCCCGTAACTTCCAAAGTGATAAAAGTACAACAAACAAGCCAATTG
>JBJKPJ010000354.1:0-10691 GCA_046706605.1 Bathyarchaeia archaeon
GTGTGGAGGCAGCTTTGAAGGCGATTGTTGCTGGGCATTGTGAACCAGCGGGTCGTCCTGTTCCGCTGAAACTTAATTTGGAGCTGGAGTTTGCAAGGATAAGGCGGATGCTGAAAAAATAGGCTACTTAACCAAGTTGAGCCTGAAAGCCAGCAGATCCCAACTCATCTTTTTTGCGTCGCGAACAGGGTTGACTTTTGAGGCGCCCTTGTTGCGTTCGCTCCACTCCACCGCTACTTCTGCCACGGGATAACCGATATTTTTGCATTGTACAATCATCTCGGTGTCAAAAAAGTAGCCGTCTGCTTTAGAAACATCCGCGACTGCTTGGGCGACTTGGCGACTCATGGTTTTAAAGCCGCATTGGTGGTCGTGGACGCCGTCCAAAAATAGCAGTCTCACTGCCAAATTGTAAGTTAAGCTAAAGATTGTCCGTGTGGTTTTCCGCTGAACCCTTGCGCCTTCAACATGACGCGAACCAATAGCCATACCCCCATTCTTTTTAACAGTTTCCACAAGCCTCGGCAAACAGGACAGATTTGTTGCTAAATCAACATCCATGAACGTTATGATTTTGCCCCTTGAAGCGCTGACTGCTTTTTTGATAGCTCTGCCTTTTCCCAGCCGTTTTTTAGAGTGCAGCAAAACAAGGTTAGGATTGGTTTTTGCCATTTCGGCGACTATGTGCTCTGTGCCGTCTGTGCTGCCATCTTCGGAGATGATGATTTCGTAAGAGTCTGATATTGCTTGGACAGCCTTTTGGACTTGTTTTATGCAGCTTTCAATCTGGACTGCTTCGTTGTAGGCTGGTAGTAGGATTGAAAGTTCTTTGGTGGGCTGTCGACTCTTCAAGGGAATCTACCTAAGGTTGGGAAAACAAAGGTTTCTTACCCATAAATGACTTGCGTATAGCAACCAGAAAACCCGCCCCACAAATTTTGAGCATTTGCAAACTCTTTTTTAGATGCAGCCACACATACTTTTCCAAAAAAGGGGCACAGACCATCACCCAACCAACCACTAGCCAACACTCCAAACTAAAGTGGGCAAAAACACACAAGTACCCCTTGCTGTTGCTTGTGGTCCTGGTTGTTTTCACTGCTGCAGCCGTTTACAATTTGGGTTACATGTCGGTACAGTGGGACGAAATGCCTCACCTTAACGGTGCCCAAATGATTACCCGCGGACAAACATGGGACTACATGACCACCTACGGCTACTACCCGCCGCTTTTTGATTTGGTGACAACGGCGTATTTCCAGGTGTTCGGTATGAACGAAACCGCGGGGCGACTGGTAGCTGTGACTTTTTCGGTTTTAGCCATCGCTTTGGTGTATTTTTTCGCTAAAAAAGTCTATGGGCAAAAAAACGCCTTAATTGCAAGCGTGTTTTTGGGCATTATGCCAGGGTTTTTCTGGCTTACCCGTGTCAGCATGATAGACACTATGCTGATCTTTTTCTTCACATTGGTTATGTACGCATTTTATTCTTGGATAACTAAAGACAGCTACAAAACGCTGTTTTTTAGCGGCTTAACCTTGGGCTTAGGGATTTTAGCGAAATACCAGATTGTTGTTGCCGCACTTGCGATGTTTTTGACTATTTTGTTTTTGGTTAGGGGTCGCTTAAAAATCAGTTTAGCCAAATTCCTGATAATCTGTGCAATTGCGGTTTTGGTTGTGGTGCCTTGGTTTGTATTGGTATATCACTATGACGGCGTCACCAAATTCCAAACCTTGCAGTATGTGATGACAGAAGGCGGGCAAGACCGACCTGCCTACAGCAACCGATTCCAACCGCTGCCCATATTCTATTTGGTGGAGATGGCTTGGCCTTTCAACGACATCTGGGTGCATCCGATTTCCCTACCGATTTTCATTTTAGGGTTATCTGGGCTAGGACTTTTCGCCTACCGCCGAAGAAAGCAGGAAATCTTTTTGCTAACGTGGTTTATGGTAATTTATGTTTTCTTCACGCTAATCCCGAATAGGCAGTGGCGGTACGTGACGCCGCTTTTCCCTATCCTCGCCATATCTGCTGCCTGCTTTACGCTGTTCCTCTACGACAAAGTGCGGGCTTGGAAACCCAAAGAAGCCGGCATCAAAGCGGAACGCCTAAAGAAACTGGCTGCTGCTCTCTTTATCGTGGTCATTGTTGCAGCGGTGGCTTACAGCAGCTTTGCCGCTTACCAGATGACAGCCCGAGACCAACTCCACATTCCCATTCAAGAAGCAACAAACTATTTGGCCTCCCATTTAGACCAAAACCAATCCGCAGTGTTGGTGTGCGCCTTTAACCTGCTCGACCAAGACATGTTCCGATTCTATTTGCCTGCTAACATGTCCAGTGACCAAATCTGGCAGTACCCCGCCCTTCCAGTGGACGCATTCACACCTGACTTTAACATAACACAGTTCATCAGTCTCTGCCAGCAACGCAACGTTAAATACATTATCCTCTTCGACTGGGGACCACATACCACATTCTTCAACTCCACCCTAGACTATGCACAAGTACAAACCCAAATCTATAACAGCCACCGATTCGACGACCCAAACGACCGCCCCTTCTTTGGACCATTCGCAAACAACAAAGGCTACAGGCTATTTTTGGTGAGGTTCCTCGGTTAAGACTTGCGGGTTTCGAGAATTTCAAAGCCTGACTGCTTATCCTTTATGCGTTTAGCCCCGCAATCTGTCAACTCTAAAATGACCACTTCCCCGATTAACCAGACATCTACACCCATGCGGACACAGCCCGTGATGGCGTTGTCGTTTCTGCCAAAACTTGCGTGCATGTGAAGCTGAGGTGTACCTTTTTCGTTGGTGAAAATTGTTCCAACGCCAACGCATTCGTGGGCGCCCTTGAGCAGGGTGACCATAGGAACTGGCGGCATGATGTCGCTGTCTTTTGGTCCAACTACAACTTTGCTCTGGTCTTGAGCGCCTCCAAGGAAAAAGCACAGGGCGCTTTGGATGCTCTTTTCTGTGGCGAATTTTTCGATGGTTTTGTGGAGGATTTCGTTGTGGTGGAGTCTTAAAACAAACACTCTTCCAAGATGGACTTCACAATAATCCAAGGCAGATTCCTCTTGCCTTAAGCGATCGTTAAATCAGATATAAAGATTTCAAACAGCTTAGTATTAACGCGCCTATCACTTAAGCATCGATTTTCAACATGCTTTTTGCTTAAAAAATCGTCAATATTGACTTATCTCTATATAGGTTTCTACATAGGCTGGATATTAGGAATCAAATAGGTTGTGGTGATTTGCAAAACGGTTGCCGTAAATCTTTTAATGCAGCCGCCTATTGAATTGTAGCACTGTGGGTTCGTAGCCTAGCACGGATTAAGGTGTCGGCCTTCGGAGCCGGAGATCGTGGGTTCAAATCCCACCGGACCCGCCATCGTATGCAAGAAGAAGTAATAGTCGTTTTTCTTTTTTTTCTTCAGCAGATGCTCTGTACCGCCATCCCAGGCAATTTTTCTCGGATTCAGGAAAATATATAGTCACAAATTCCCGTTTAGCGGTTCTTCTATCCTGGCCTTGCCGGCTTTTTCCTCACAAGAGTTCGAAAAGGAAATTTTTGATACAAAGGATATTCCGCGAGCTGTACCTCACGCTGACCCTGAGGGGAGGAGCAGGGCATGGACATGACGGTGGTGTTAAAGATGCAGAGGCCGCAGAAGGCCATCTATGACATGGTGGTCTTACCAAGCGGTTGAAACTAGCCTTTTCTTCGTGCGCCACAGTTTGGGCAGAACACTGAAGTTTGGGGCATCAATCCGCCGCAATAAGAGCAGGGAACCAAAACAACTTCTCGAGTGACTTCTTTCATGATTGACGGCGTATGTTGACTAGGCTGAGGTCTCGCTACCTGAAGCTCATATTCCTGTGTTTGGACGATGGGTCTTCCCACCGATTCCATGACGGCGCTTAACATCCATTTTACGTTGTGGTCAATGCTGTAGAGAGTCTGCTGGGCAGCAAACGATATGCCAATTGCATAATTATAGGATGCGGCGAAGCCTTGGGGTATAGTTGAGGTGCCAAAAACCTTGCAAAAGCCACTGTAGATTTCTGCCTTGTCCCAATATTCATTTTCTTGCGTGCCGTATTGGCTGCTCCAAGTCTTGGTTTTCTTTATGCTCTCAATGCAACTCAACCGAACAAAAACTTGATTTACCAAAAATTCCTCGTCGGAAGTTACTCTTATTTTACCTTTAACCTGATCCCCCAGAGAATACTGCGGTTTGTCAGCGTACAGTTCGATTCTGGCCTTTGGGGGAGTTGCCCCTGGCGGATTCAGAATTTTGGAAAGCCAACTTGGACACATACGGCGACCGCTCACTTGGATATACTGACTATGCGTTTATCTTAAAAGACTTGTGAATTGTAATTCCGCATTTCTGAAGGCCTTCAAAAAAGTCACCCCCCACAGAGAGAAAGGATATAGAATTAAACAAACGAATCAAAAGAACAATAACAGTTAGAAAAATTTGTTTGTTGTTCTGTTGATCTTTGCCCTAGTTGGGAGAAGAAAAATGACCATTACACAGGATGTTTTTTTTCTATCAGAAAGCGCTTGATTTGAGTATGACCTAAGCTGGAAGAAGAAAAAACTGCTTTTTTTAGGAAAAAATCGATTTTTTCTTCTACTTTGAAAGAAGAAGACAACACTGTGTGCAGGTCCTTGTCTTCTTCTTCCACAAGCTAAGAGACGGCTGGTAGTTTTCGCTGAGTTTAATTAGCTTTCAATCTCAAGAAGTTGTTGTTGGCTAAAAAAACGTTCAACAACAACTTCTCTGGACTTTCGATGGATGTAGTAACCTCGAGTTGTCTTGGTTAGGGTTATTTCGAAACGGCCTTCCGCTTTTTTGGTTAATGCAGAAATTGCAAAAGAGTGGGTGATTTGTTGTTCTCTGTTAGCAAATTTTAAATTTACTTGACTTTGAAATAGGACCAGCAAATAAAGGGGAAAAATGCATGGTTGATGTACTCTTGGTTTTGGCTATAGTTGTGCCTTTAATTGTAATTATATACGCGATTGTTTCTTCTCTGCGTATTGTCCGACCCACTGAGAAAGGCTTAGTGGAGCGGTTAGGCAAGTATCATCGGTTTGTGGAGGGTGGCATAACTTTGCTTGTGCCTTTTGTTGACCGCATAATCAAAGTCAACATTACCGAGCGCATGACACCCGTGCAGCGACAAGACGTAATCACCAAAGACAAAGTCTTCATGGGTGTAGATGCGGTGGTTTTTTACAAAGTTAAAACCGACGAAGCCTCCGTTAAATCTTCACAGTACTTTGTTAACAATTACGAATCCCAAATTGACACCTTAGCGCGTACCGTGCTCAGGGACATCATAGGCGGAATGGACATGACCGTAGCCAACACCTCGCGTCCCGTCATAAACACCAAACTCAAAGAAGCCTTAGATGAACAAACCAAAGATTGGGGCATCGAGATTGTCCGCGCAGAAATCAAAGATTTAGAGCCACCCAGAGGCTTGATGAGTTCTATGGAGTCCGTGCTTAAAGCTGACAACGAGCGACAGGCAGCAGAGAAAACCGCCATAGCTCAAGCCACTTTAGCAAGCGGCGAAAAGAACGCCGCCATCCAACGAGCCGAAGGATTAAAACAAGCAGCCATCCTGCAGGCGGAAGGCCAAAAAACCGCAACCATCGCAATAGCTGAAGGTGACGCCCAAGCTACCAAACTGCGAAACGAAGCGTTGACTACGTACTTTAAAGACAGCGCCGTAGTCTACAAGCAACTGGAAACAATTGCCTCATCCCTACAGAACAACACCAAAATCATCGTGCCCGAAGGCAAAGCAATTTCGCTGATACTCAACGAGCAGGAAAACCTCAACAAAGCAACAGTAATCCCTGTCCCAACGCCTCAACCCCCGCAGAAAAAACAAATGTAACCACAAGACGCACAAGGAAACCCCCAAACGGTTGCTGCATTGCGCAATCAGTTTTTATTTTTTCAACTTTTCTGGCTGTTACAAAAGTAGGTTAACCCCCCAGTTTTGAGGGATGTAATCATCGGCGTATTTTTCCACTTCATAATTTCCTCATAATTTTCCCGAGTGCTCCGAGACCCCGCTTAATTAAGCTAAAATATTTTTATGCAACCATTTTTATGGTACCAACAATTTTCAAGCGGAGAACGCTACTAAATATATACGATTGCTAAGCGATGCCACAAGCAACTGCGACCTATTTTTTTGTGCGCAAATAATCCTTTATCATTTGGTCATGCTCAAAAGCCAAAGGGCTTGGCAACGCGTTTAGGCTGAAGAGCTCTATTTGCTGGATTTCGCTGTCTTGTTTTTTGATTTCGCCACCTAATACTTTTACCACGAAACAGGTTGGGTAGTATTCGTAGTCGATGTTGTCTTTAATTCCCTTCTCAACGTATTCCCCCAAAACGCGGACAACAGCCACATCTAAGCCTGTTTCTTCTTTTACTTCTCGAATAATGGTTTGCTCGATTGTTTCGCCTGGATCCATTCTGCCGCCTGGCAGTGCCCAATAGCCTACGAAAGGAAGGGTTTTGCGTTTTATTAGCAAAATCATGTTTTCAGGAAACGGAATTATAGCTGTGGAAGTTTTACCCGTGTATCTTTTCATTTATGTTTGCTCCTATGAAGTTATTTTTAGTCTCCAATTCGCTATAACGGTGCCTGCAAAAATTATGATGCCCACAAAAACAACCAACGGCCCCGGGAAAGGTAAACCAAAATTCAGCAGGTCCCATAATAGAACCCCCACAAACCCTGAAACTGCACCAAAAACTGCACTTAGCACCGAGTACCTTTTCATGTAGGCGCTTAGGTTTTTGGCGGCTATAGCGGGCACAATTACGAGGAAACCGACCAGCAGGGTGCCGACGATTTGGATGCTGATGGCAACAACTACGGAGACCAAAAACAGGTAGAGCAAGTTGACTCGGGCAACTTTTATGCCTTTAGCGATGGCTAAATCCTCAGATATCATGGCCAATACAAGTTTGTCGTAGATGAGTTTAGTGAGAACTACCGCTACGATGCATACTGCTATGGCTGCAATAGAGCTAACCATGGTTTCTGTTGATATGTCGCCTAAAAAGGCAGCTTCAAGGGCATCTAAGTTGTTTCCATACAAAAGTATACCTATCGCTAGGGCAAGAGTAAACATGGCTCCAACAAGTGCCTCAAAAGAAATCCGTGTGACTCTTTGCAGGTGCCAAACAAGGATTGCCGACACAAACAGGAAAACAAAAGCGCCTAAATACGGGTTAAAATGCAGTGTAATCCCAATGGCTAAACCTGGTAAGGCAACATGTGAGAGTGCATCGCCAACCAGCGCCATCTTCTCCAGAACCATCAAGGACCCCAAATAACCTGCGGCGACACCCACAAATATGGAGAGCACGAGGCTGTAGAAGTCAAGCACTTATGTTTCGCCTCTCATGGTTTCGACGCATACTGTTTCTCCGTATATTCGTCTTTGGATTTCAGGTTTAGCTATTTCCGCTGAATCACCACAGAACGTGACGCATTTGTTTAATGCAAGCACGTTATCTGAGTATTCTTGAACGATGTGGATGTTGTGGGTGATTAAGAAAATTGTTATTTTTTGTGTTTTCTTTATTTCGTTAAGCATAAGATAAATGGGTTCCTCACTGTCCATGTCAACCCCGGTGGTGGGTTCATCAAGCAACAGCACGTTTGGGTTGTCGTTTAATGCCCACGCAATCAAAATCCTCCGCAGCTGCCCGCCTGATAAAACTCCCAGTCGTTTGTCTAAGATTTTTTTATCTGTTAATTTCACTTTCTGCAGGGCATCGACTAAATCCACGTTTTTTCCCATCGAAAGAAACTCTCTAACTGACATGGGTACATCTGAGACAGTTACATATTGGGGAACATAGCCAATTTTTACTTCCTCTCTCCAATCGATAACGCCTGAGTAAGGAATTAAACCTAGAAGCGTTTTTAGTAGGATTGTTTTGCCTGCGCCGTTGGGTCCAACTAAAGCAAGGGTTGTTCCTTTTTTAACTTTGAAACTGACATGGTCTAGAATGGTCTGATTTTGCAGCGTGACATTTGCATTTTCCACTTTCAATATGTACTCGTCGTTTTCCTCCATAACAACCCCTTTCTGACCAAAGCCAGATCTTGGCACCTATATTAACTGTTAAAGGGCGAAATTAAGTTTTTGAAAACGCAACTAAGACTTCTCTAGTTGCCCAACAATGGTTTGGTGCTCTTTTTTTGAAATCCAACCCTCACTTTTCAGGTTGTCCAAGCCTTTTTCAACGTTTACCCAAAAGGCACTGCTTTTTAAAAGATTGCTTTTTTCCGAAAAATCTCTAAGTTGACTTTCGAAAACTGGGTTCTGTTTAGTTTGTTGCTGGAGCCCAAAAATTAAGGCTGTTACTGCTTTGAAGCGTGGCGCGGTCAGGCATTTGATTTTCGACATACCTAAGGCACCTTTCAGTTTAGTGGAAAAGTCAACATCGCACACCCTGGAGGGCGGCATCATCAGGTAACGCCGTGTTGCGCCAACTTCATAGCACACTACAAAAAAAGGAATATAATACAGTGCTGGACTCCTTATTGATGGGTCTTTGATGCTAAGAGCGTCAAAGTTGTTTTTGATTACTTCGCGTTGGGCGATACTTTTGTTGAGTTCATCAATTACCAGCATGTTTAGTTTGAACAGCTTGTCAGATTCCGCTCTGAACGCTTGAACTCTTGTGTCTCGACTATCTTCAAGCTCCAAAAGGGGCTGACGCGCCAATTTGATTGCGGCGTCTAACTCAAAATGTAACTTGGCGATTCCCTGATTTTTTTGCTTGATTGCTTTTTTAAGTTTGTTTTCAGCATTTTTTAGCTCTTTTTTGAGATTTTTTAGTCCTTTTTGGTTTTGTTTGATTTTTTCCTTTGTTTGCTTCTCGCGGATTTTGTGTTTTGTTTCTGCATGGACTTTTGCTTCACGTTGAAGGCTCTTGATCTTTTGCGCTTCAGATTCAATGACTCTAAGTGCTTTGGCTTTCAGTTTTTGTAGCCTTTCAATTTCTTGGTCAAACGTATCAGTTAAAGTCTTAATTTTATGCCTATAATTTTTGTTTAATTCAACTACCTTTGGGTTTATCAGTTCTTCTTGCGCTTTGAGTTTTGCATCTGTTTCCTCTTTAACAGCCGACGCCTCAAAGTCAAGTTCTGTCTGATGCTGGCTTGCAGTATTGTTTAGCAGCTTTATGGCTTCGGTTAATCTTTCGGTTTCTTCTTTTTGAAAGAATTGGAGTTTTTCAAATTCGCCCAGCATGAAAGAAATTGCTCTCTCATCAAGCACAGGTGAAAGCAAGGCTATGTCCGATGGAGTTGTGTTTTCTGCTTCTGTGCGGTAAATGTTGAACTCAATTTCAAAGTCAGTGTCCCTCATTAACCCCCTGAAGACAAATTGTTCATCTTTAACAGGTTGCTGAAAATAACCCTCATTTTCAGATAAAAATGCCAAAAATTTTTCTCTTGGCCTCAAATTTGTCTCCAAGTTGCCCATGAAAGTTTTTGTTGAGGGCAAATCGGGGTAGGGAATAACATAGTTTGCGTCGTTGAATCCGTCGAAAACAAATGCTAGGTCATTTTTTGGATACAACCACAAGGGGTAGCCTATTTTTGTTATGAACGCCAGCCGCTCTTCTGAATGCCTGATGACTAAGCCACCGCCTTTGTTGCGCTCAAGTTCAGCAACTGCAAAAACCGCTGCAGCTTCAGCCTCGAGGGTGCCGTTTTTCTGTGCTGTGAAGGGTAATATGAACTGTTTGGTTGGATTAGCTGACATCACGTTTCAACCAAGGTATATCAGGTTGGTTTTTTAAAATTTGCCGTGCTTAACCGCTGAAAAAATCGGTTATCTTCCTCTGGAATAGCGCCCGTTTTAAGAGTTCACTTTGCAGTATCCAGCGTTGCATTGGAATTTCAAATTTTGTGCTTATATACTGCAGGGATTCGGCGAGGTTTTTGAAGCGGTAGGGTTTTTGCCGCATGGCGTTTCGCACGTTTTCCCGAACCTGCCAAACCCCAATGGGCATTATGTAACCCGGTCTTGCTTCCCTTAGCACAATAGCGGTGGCTTGGCGACGTTCTCGTTGGAGCTGTTCACAGACAGCTAACCGAGCCGAGTAGTAGCAGCCACCGATTTGGGCATAGGTTGTTCTTCCGCTGTTGCCTTCCCAATCGGAGAAGATGGCAACGCTGGTTCCCGCTGGGTTCCATACAGTTCCGGGATACCATGCCTCCATAGATTCGTAGCTCCACTGCGCCGGAATCATTAGAATTTCAAAAACGTTATCCATGTAGATGGATTCGTAAACGCGGTATTCGTTTATTTCAGGGAAAGTTTTGACTTTTTCCCGAAGATTCTTAGAGATTATGTCATCTACTGCTGTGATGCTCCAGCGTGTGGGAACCAGCCGTCGTTTCTTTTCGATGCCAAATGCACCCACGCTGAAGGCTTTCTGGATTTTTGTAACCATAACCCCGTGGTCGTAGAGGTCCACCACTGCCTGTGTTGCACGCAAATCAGTGTCGTAGTATGCTTTCTCTATTTTGTCGTTGTAGCGTGCATTACTTACGTGGAGGTCTCGGATAGGTGCTGAGGGACCAAATGGCTGCACATCATCATCTAAGT
>JBJKPJ010000355.1:0-3486 GCA_046706605.1 Bathyarchaeia archaeon
CTTAGCGGCATTATGCTGGCTAAGACACGGCGGGTTTTGGTAATCACGTTGGTTTTGCTCTCCATCATTACCACTAGTTCAGTCATAATCTACAATGTCGGAACAGACTACTTAGGCGTCACTTGGAGCGAATATAAGCTTGGGCTATGGGTACGGGACAACACGCCCCAAAACGCAATTTTCTTAACTTACTATGGCATTCATGAGCCGCCAACCATGGTGGGTGGGCGTCTGCGGGTTTCATCATACGTGTATTGGCCCTATGGTCATGGGGTGCCGTTGGACCAGATTAATCAGCGGGAACACGAAATCGATTTAGCCTACAATGGCACCGCCGCGGACTTAGCTTTCGCTATTCGCGAATATAACGTGTCATATGTATATGTTGGCAACGAAGAATTAAGCAACTACCCCACCTGCATTGCACATTTCGATTCCATCAGTTGGCTAACTACTGTCTACTCTGATGGAAACCTGCGGATTTACCAAGTGGATATGCCAAAATAGATGCTTCTTAGCGCTTAGTTGGTAAATCTTAAATATCTAAAACAAAGAAATTAAAGCCACGACCATTAAAACTGGTAATTTGGGCAGACTCCACACTATACTGATTCTTTTTGTAATACTCAACATAATTGGGGACGTCGGCAACGTGGCATTATGGTGGGCAAATCCAGACTCACGCACGCTTTCGCTAAACACAGGCTATATCGGAACGGCGGCAGGAGCTGATAACGCCTTGATTGCTGGAACCGTGATTCTGCTAGTAGTTTCTTTAGTTTACATTGTCACATTGTTTGGGCTTCTAAAGAAAAAGGCTTGGGCACCATTGCTGGTTATCGCTATATCAATTGTTAACCGCGCCATCGCATTACCACTTTACTTAATCAGTCCAGCGTTTGGGTTCTGGGCGGTCTGGACAGCCATATTAGTTGTAGCCTCTTATCTTGACTGGAAAAAGCTAAAAGCACAGCCATAAGCACCTTTTTTTTATTAATTTGATTAGGTTTTTGGTAGAGCTTGATGTTTTTTGCCGCTCATATAGTGAATATCAATTCTGCCCATCGTGGTTCGTTCTAGCTTTTCAGGTTTAATTTTGGCAAGTTTTACCTCGGGGTTAGGTGTCACCTGCCGCACTAAAACTTCCATTCCATGCTGTTTTTCAGCAAGGTCAGAGATGAGGTTGAACGTGCCACTGAAATGTACGCAAGTGTAAGCGTAGTCACATTCCTCTGTGACGCCGAAATCCAGCACCGCTTGCCCCCAAACCTTGGGGTTAGCTTTGCCATAAACTAGTTTTTTGCCTTCGGGTGCACAGTGGAAGTAGAGGCAGTTTTTGTTTTGGTCATAGCCGTGGTTGAGCGCCACAAGGTAAGGCTCATTTTTCATGCAGAAGGCTACCGTTACGTAATTGGTAGTTTTGAGAATCTGCCGCATCTCATCTTCGCTGGTGATTTCGCGTTCTTTGCGTCTAACGTGAAAAGACATATTTTAAATTTGAAGCAGAAATGCCATATTAACTTTTTTCGCGCACAATTCTGCGGGAAAAAATCATGGCTTTTGTTTTGATAAAATCAAGAATTGATGGCGTAAAGATTGAGAGCGAAGCTAACACATAGTTAAGAGGGTAAACTGAGGGGTACTCAAAGAGGCTGCTGCCCCAGGTGCCTGTGATGTTTTGCAGATTTCCCCAAAGCTGAAACATCGACCATAACGAAACCCAAAGCAAGGCGCCATGCAACCGATACAGGTACTTGCGTTTTCGGCTAATGGGCTGTCCATAAATGTTGGCAAAGTAGATTTCTCCCGCTACAGCTCCAGCGGCACCTGGAAAAAACGCGTTAACCAAAATTTTCTCCACCAAGTTGCCTGGGATGTAGTGCCCAATCCATGGAACCGCAAGCAAACTCAAAACGGGCAGAATAACGTTTCCTGTGGCAAGCCGTATGGCGGCGGGCACCGCATAGATTATGGCACCACCAATTTGCCATTTCCAAAATCGTCTATTTTTCAGCGTGTTTGCAATGGTTTGCCGGAGCATAGTTGTTAACTAACATGTATATTTTAAAAAAGTTTCTTGGTTGCACATTTACTTTTTATCAGAGGCTTTTCAGTACAATCCAGCTGTTTCATGAATTACAGTTAAAACAAAGGAACAGAAGAGGTTTTCTCACTTGACTATTGGAAATTAATTCTCAATTTTCAGGAAAAAAGAGGACTGCCAAACCCTCTCATGGTGTCCTCACCCACCAATTGAATGCTTGCTAGTTTGATAAATCCTGCACTGCACATTTTAGGTGCAACCTTATCTTTTTATAAAATTTGCAAACATTTATTGGCAATTGCCGTCGTTTATTTGTGAAGTGAGGAATTGTGACTGAAAAATCTCAAGTTTGCCTTGTATCTTGTAGCGTTTTACGCGAGGAACTTGAACTGCTAAAAAAGCAAGGTAAATTGAACGCTGAACTGGTTTTTGTCAGCAAATTCTTCCACATTGACTATGCATCGTTAGAGAACAATCTGCGTAAAGTTCTAGAACAAACCAAAAAAAGAGTCAAAGGCAAAATCGTGCTTGTTTACGGTGATTTATGCCTTGGGCAAGATAACGAAATGAAAAAACTAGCTCATGAATACGGCGTGACTAAAGTAGACGCAGCCAACTGTATAGACTGCCAACTAGGTGGCAAAGGCGCATTTTTTGAAGCTGACCATGAACACAACCTGATGTTTATGGGGCCAGGTATGATTAGCTTTTTTAAACACGCCAAAGAACAACTGCAGCGGGAAGGCGTCGACGAAGAAGCGTACGCCAAGATGTTTGCTGGCATAAAAGGCATTGTTTTTTTAGACACCGTTGGCAACACAGAGAAGTGTTTGGAGGATTTGAAAAAGTCGGGGATGGGGTTGACTGTTTTGGAGAAAAGAAAAGACGGGTTGGAGAACGTTAAACATGTGGTTCTAGATGCAATAAATCGAGCTTAGCGATCAGTTGCCTCATTTGGCGACAAAAAACTTGCCAGCTTGATTGTTTAAGTTGTTTTTGGGTGCCCGATACCTTAAAAACAGGATTTCACAAAACAAAAATATGTCCCAAACAAAAAGAGCAGGACACAAACTGAAATCGGGGTTACTTGCAGATTTTAGCTTTTATCTTAGGGAGAACCTCTTTTTGGACGCGAACAACACCAAAAGTCGTTATTTTAAAACGGTCTTCGCCTTTTTTAGCCGCCAACTCGTTTTTAACCAGTTCTCCCAGCCGTGTGCTAGTTATTTTGCTGCTTTTCCCCAACTTTACTTGCAATTCCTCTTTTGATAAAGACTCACCCCTAACTAAACCCAACTGGTTACCCAAATAGTACGCTGCAAGCCACGCCAACAGCACTTCGTTGTCAGTTAACTTGTTTTTAGGCACAAGCAAACACGCACCATCAACCGAAAAAGCCACTACGTCCTCAAGGTCACGAGCAAGCTGTGCCAAATCTACGT
>JBJKPJ010000356.1:0-4231 GCA_046706605.1 Bathyarchaeia archaeon
TGGCTTTTTTGGGTCTTACAAGCACAAGGATAATATAGGATAGCTTTGAAACTTGTTGCATTTGAGGGTGCCGTTTCCATCAAAAGCAAAATCAGCTCCATAGGCTACGTTAACAAAATCCAAGAAAACATCATGAGCATAAAAAAAAGACAACTAAAACAACTATACGAAGACCTAAAAGCCGCTGACTGCGTTGTCTGCGGAGGCGCAGGACGCTCACTTTACTCTCTTAACGCTGCCATGAGTCAAATTGCACTAAGCCAAGCAGGGTGGCGAAACAAAGTTGTCTTAACACCCGACGACCCAGGTTTTCCAGGCAAAAACATGCATGATGCCGCCGCTGATTTGGAGCGTCGCTACAAAAAAACCCTGCTGCTTATGAATTCAGGCAGCGGCACATCTGATGACCCACTTGTTATGGCACAGGATTTAGCTAGGTACATTGAAGAAAAGAAAAGCAGCCACTTCTCCATGGGATTAATAACATCCGTCTTAAACTCTCCGCTGGCTGAAATCACAAGTAAATATGGGCAAGTTGTCCAGCTTAAAGGACGCGACAAAACTCGACCAGGTACCGAATACAGCGAAACAGGCATGATGGGAGATATCTTTGAGTTGGGCACACTGGAACTGCTTACCAGCATGATTGAAGCGATTTACCGCAACCTCGAAGTCAAAGACGTCTTTCGCCTATGCGAGGAAGAATTTGAAAAAGTCGGCGAAATGATAGACAACCAAATCAACTCCGACACCTACAACCGACTAATTGACATCATGGAAAAAAGAACCAACGTATTTTTAGGCGGAAAAGGCACAGGAAACGAAATAGCCAAAATGACCGGCGTCCGCCTCTTCCACATCAAAACCTTCCTTGGCGACAACGTCTACATAACAAGAGGCGTCAACACGCCGCACCCAAGAGCAGGGGATTTGGAAATTCTGCTTTCTTTTAGCGGCGAAACAAGGCCAGTCATCCTCTGGGCAGATGTACTCAAAAAGTTCGGCGGCACCGTCTTTGCAATAACAGGCAACAAAGACTCAACCCTTGCCAAAAAAGCCGACCTCAAAATTATCTTGCCTGAAGAAGTCAAGCCCTCTACGCCAAGACGCTTCTACACCCGCGCCGCCTACGTGCTAAGCCCCTTGCCGGTGAAGCTTGCTGAAAGATTAGGCAAACGGGGACTAAACCTGCCTGAATACATAATCAGCTGGTACCATTCCGTAACCCAGTAAAACTCTCTTTCATGGGTTAACAAGCCAGAAGGGTTTACCAACCAAAAACCCAGTTAAAGTTTCAGCAAACCCGCCTGTTCCATCATACACTTCAAGCACCTCGCTGTTGACGAGAACTTGGAAGTTTTTCTGGAGCGCCTGTGCAACCAAATCTGCCACTCCCGTGTTTTTGCCGCCGTTCGTTAACTTCTCTTTGAGCAGCAAAGCGGCATCGGTATTTTTGCGGGGCAAATCCACCATCCAACGTCCCTTCTCAATGTAAGGACCAGAGACCACTTTTTTGTTGCCAACATATTTTTGGAGGTATTTTTTGCATTCTGCTACTCGTTCCAGTGGTGGACCAAGATGTTTCTTGATATCGGGAAGGATTTGCTGTTCAAGCTCAAACACAAAAACACTAATCGACTTCTCATCGCTCCAAACCGTATCCTTTAGAACGGTGTAATCATTTAACTCCAGCAACCCACGAAGCGACCGCTTAGAGCGGTAAAGTTGCCCCCACAAAACGTCAGGAACCGCATCCGCGGTTTCTACCATCACAAACAGCAACGATGACCCACGCGATTGAATTTGCCTGCTTAACTCTTTGGTCGTGTAGGTTTTGGGTTTGGGTGGATAGAAAAAGCTCTCGGAAGGATTTTTCAGAAACGCACGCGCGGCACCAATAAAAGCGTAGAGCTTTTGGGGCTGCACTGCTGAAGCCACATTTCTTGCTTTGTCAACTGGGTCAACAATAACCAGCGGCTCAGGAAAAAGCAACAGAAGCTCTTTGGCTCTCTCGGCGTAAAAGCCTTCGATGTCGATAACTATCCGTTTACTGTACTGCGCAAACGCTTGGATAACTTGAGCAAACGAACCATACTTCATGGTCAAGAGCTCGCAGAGGTACCCGCTGAAGCCACCGATTTTGATTTCTGCGCCGTAAACACCGATGCCCTGCATAAACTTTTTGAGCAAACGAACCTCACCCCGCAACTCTCTGCCAAGGTGAGTTTTGATGTAGTCAGTGTGGTAGGGCGTTCGGTCAGTTGCGCTCTGCCACTCTCCAGGCGCAGCCTCGTAGCAAGGAACAATATCTACTCGATGCCCATCCAAAAAGACCTCCAAATACGGATGCTCAGCAAACCGTTCAATCTGTTCCGCGTCGCCTGCCGCGGCTTTTGCGATTTTTAAGCCTACTTCGCCTAGGTTTTTGCGTGGAATCGATTTAGGCAGCCGCATAAAAATATCGATATCTAAGCTATCGCTTAGCCAAGTGTCTTTAGCCACGGAGCCCTCAGCACGCACGATTGCTGTTATGCCTTCGTTTTGGCAAGCAGCGGCGATTTTTTGTTCTAAACTTCGTGTTATGGCTTGGACTTTGAGGTAATCTGTTTTTTTCGGAGTGATTTTTTCTAAAATCCTCGCTGTTAGGGCGGCTAACTTGTTATCCATGTTTGATCATTTAGGGGCAGTATTCTTTGAGTGTAGAGTAAGTTGGACCTTTGGGAGAAAGCTGACTTTTCTTTAGCAGTAAACAATCTGCCCGTATGATACCAAAATCATAGTTTTCTTGCCTCTGCACCAAATCAACTAGCCGCTGCTTGTTTGCCCCTGAACGTACACGGGCAATTGTTAAGTGGGGACTAAAACCGTTGGGGTCTGGTGCAAACCCTAAATCGTGAATTTGAGGCTCAAGCTGCTCAAATATGCTGGTAAGTTCGTGGGCACCGTCGGCTATACCTGCCCAAACAACACGTGGATAATTAAGGGTTGGAAACACACCTAAACCTGAAAGCCTAACGGTGAAGGGCGCGAACTTTACGTTTTTTATGGCTACATAAACCTTCTCAACCATATCAGGACTAATGGAACCCAGAAAACGCAGGGTGATGTGGATGTTTGCTGGTTCAACCAGTTTTAAGTCAGCGTTTGTTTGAATCAGCATTTTTTGTGCTGCTGCAATCCTATTTAGGATATTATCGTTTTTTATGTCAAAAGCAATGAAACTTCTTATCGATTCAGACATATCTTCATCTTCAACTATTTTTAACACATAACCTTACATAAATGCTTTTTAACTCTTCGTTTTTTAGTCAACAGAGCCACTTCTCAAAAATCCAAACCAATTTGCATCCTCCAAAAACAAACGGTTTTTAACGTAGACACAGGCTAATATGAAACCAAAACAAAAGGTAACATCAGTGAACGCTAACAAACTTGTCATAGGCTTGGCAGGCATGCCCGGTTCAGGGAAATCCATAGTTGTAGACACCGCACACGAAATGGGCTACGACATCGTGGTCATGGGGAACGTGATTCGGGAAGAAACCCAAAAACGCGGTTTAGAACTAACCCCGCAGAACGTGGGAAAAGTTATGCTGGACCTCCGCGCAGAAGACGGCAACTATGTGGTTGCCAAAAAATGCATCCCTAAAATCGAAGCACAAACCAGCAACAAAATCCTCGTAGACGGTCTACGCAGCCTCTATGAAGCAGACATATTCAAAGAACATTTCCCAACATTCACGCTAGTCGCCGTTCATGCTTCGCCAGAAACCAGATTTAGCCGCCTTTGCAACCGCCACCGCAGTGATGACCCCGCGGAGCTTGTGGTTTTCCGTGAGCGGGACACGCGGGAGTTGGGGGTTGGTTTGGGAAACGTGATTGCAATGGCGGAGCGGATGATAATAAATGAGGGAAGTTTTGAGGATGTTAAAGCCACAGTTAAAGAGTCATTACTGAGGTTGGAGGAGAAATGGAGAAAGTAACCATTACCATTGAAGCAGAGATACACCCGACAGAGAGCGAAGAGAAAGTCAAAACAGCAGTCAACAACATCCTCGCAGCTGCTGACATCACAGTAGCCCCTGATATCAGGGGCAGCACGCTTTCTGCCAAAGCACAGGGGAAAGATTCACTAATAAAATTCCGCAGCCTACTACGCAATGACCGCATTCGCGATGCCGCAAGAAAACTGCTCTTCAAATCAATTTGCAGAACCACCATTGCCTTTTGC
>JBJKPJ010000357.1:0-1101 GCA_046706605.1 Bathyarchaeia archaeon
GTAGCTACTTAACCTACCATGCATTTCCTTTTTTTGGGTCAAAGATGACGGTAGCATACAGCATAACGCCTGAATTACGTGTAAAACTAAAAGACCCTTTTGGCATTCTCATCCAAGGCACCCCCCAAGAAACAATGGCAAAAGTAAAGGAGATGACTGAAAAAGAAACAATGCCCAAAATAATTTCTGTCGGAGACATCGTTTCTAGAAATCTCCATCAACACCATCTAAACCCTCAACTCACAATCATCGACAACATTTCAATGAGAACCCAGTCATTGATCCCTGAGCCACCTGTTGAGAAAACGGTTTACGTCAAAAATCCGCAGGGAACTATCACACAAGAAGCAATCTCAGCAGTCAAAGATGCCTTGGAAACAAACCAGCATATGCACATCGTCGTGGATGGAGAAGAAGACTTGCTTACACTCATAGCGGTTCTTTATGCGCCTGAAAATGCACTGGTTGTTTATGGACAGCCCAATGTGGGGGTAGTGGTTGTTAAGGTTACTTTGGAACATAAAGCTCGGGCAGAACAGTTCTTAAACATGATGAAAGCCGCGAAAAGCTAAATAAGAAGAATAATGTATGAGTTTACGCCTTAAGTGAATATTAATGCAAGTCAAAATAGATTCAACCAATGACAACCCACTTCTGAAACGGAAAGAAGTAGGCTTCACGATAGTTCAAGGTCCAAAAGAGAAAACACCACAAAGGCTAGAAGTAAAAAAGGCTGTAGCCGTTGAACTTAAAACTGGTGACGACGTGATTTTCATTAAGAAAATGCGCACCAAAACAGGAACAAATATTACTGTTGGAATTGCCAACGTTTATCAATCCGTTAATCAAGCTAAACTTGTTGAACCTGAATACATCAGGAAACGTAACAGTCCCCCAAAACCTAAAGAAGAGGCGACAGAATAATGCCAAAAACACCCGACGCAACAGCATCGCCTGAAGCAGCAAAGAAAGGCGAAAAAGCAAAGCAACACAAAGAAGAAAAAGGCGTTCATGCTATGTACAAAGTTGAAGGAGACAAAGTTACTCGTGCTCGCCCAACATGTGAACGTTGCGGTCCAGGCTATTTTATGGCAGACCACG
>JBJKPJ010000358.1:0-2214 GCA_046706605.1 Bathyarchaeia archaeon
CACTAAAGGAGTCTGAAGAGAAACATCGAAAACTCTTTGAAGGCTCGCTTGACGCCATCTTTTTGGCAGACGCCAAAACAGGCATATTGCTGGACTGCAACCCTGCAGCATTAGAATTGATTGGACGAGAAAAATCAGAGGTAATTGGTCAACATCAACGAATTCTTCATCCTCTACATGAAATTGACGGGGAAGCTGGAAAAGTTTTCAAGAAACATCAAAAGCAAGATGGCGTTGCTGAATCTCAAATTATCACAAAAACAGGTGAAATCAAAGATGTTTCAATTAAATCTAATCTTTTTGAAATGGATGGAAAAAAAGTGCTTCAAGGAGTATTCCGAGATATCACTGAGCAGAAACGTGCAGAAGAAAAATTACGTATAAGCGAATGCCGCGTGCGGCAAGCGCAATGTGTAGCGCATACTGGCGATTGGGATTGGAATGTTAAAACGGGCGGTCTTGTTTGGGGAGAAGAGACCTACAGAATTTTTGGTTTTCCACCCGATACGGCTCCATCAGTGGAAAAATTTCTGGAAAGAGTCCATCCTGATGACCGTGCCTATGTTAAACAATCCATTGAAAATGCTTTGAGAGGCAAACCATACAATATTGACATGCGGATTATTCGACTTGATGGAACATTAAAAGTAGCTAACGCAACAGGCGAAGTTGAATACGACAAACAAGGAAACGCCGTTCGAATGTTCGGAATGTTCCAAGACATCACAGAACGCAAAAAAGCCGAAGAGAAACTCAATCAAACGCTAAACCAATTAGCTTTAGTTAACGAAAAACTGGCTGTGGTTGGCAGTTTAACTAGGCATGACGTGCGTAATAAGTTAGCTGCAGTTGCTGGATATGCATATTTGCTGAAAAAGAAAAATTCAGATCGCCCGGATATAGTGGAAGGAATAAGTAAAATCGAGCAAGCCGTGAAGGATTCTGAGAACATTTTCGAGTTTGCTAAGCTTTATGAGTCTTTGGGCGTTGAGGAGCTAAAATATGTTGATGTTGGAAAAGTCGTAAATGAGGCCTTAGCTCTTTTTTCGGAAAAAACATTTGACGTAGTTAATCAATGCGATGGATTGCAGGTTCTTGCTGATTCTTTTTTAAGACAGACGTTTTACAATTTTTTTGATAACACAAAAAAATATGGCAAAAAAGCCACCACTGTAAACATTCGGTTCCAGTTGAACGATGCAGGAGCACTGGAACTAATTTATGAAGATGACGGAGTGGGAATACCGTCAGAAAATAAGTCAAAGCTTTTCTTAGATGGATTTAGCACTGGAAACAGTTCAGGATTTGGCTTGTTTTTGATTAGTAAAATGATGGATGTTTATGGATGGCAGATTCAAGAAGTCGGTGAACCAGGAAAAGGAGCTAAATTCTTAATCATTATTCCCCAAGAGAACCAAAGTGGTAAAAATAACTTTACTCTGCCAACAGCGTAACTTTGAGTTATTGTGCCCTTTACGGTTGAGGGGGATAGTTCGTTGTTTTGCTCTACTTATTGCTAAGTAAAAGCTCCAAGTATTCTTTTGAGGCTTGTTTAAATTTTTCTTCTAATTCGAGTTGTGTTACTGCAAACTGGTTTTCCATTCTCCATCACTGAATATTGATTAATGCGAAACTGGATATAACTGATATTTCAACAACCGATATATATCAAGAACTTTAAGACAACAAACAAAAGGCTACTGCTTTTCATGAATCATTTTTAATATAAAAACAGTATTAAACAGAAAATTACTCAGTTATATTCGATATTTTTCCTCAAATTCTTTTATTGCGCCACACTAGCGATAGCAATTCTTAATAGGATTATGGAATACTCTTTTAGTCCACTGAAGGAAGAGAAAGGTTGGCAACAGGTTTGGGCAAAAAAATCGTGCTCACTGCATCAGCGACTGAAATGAGCGACTTTTTTAACAATCCTTTTATAGCATTTGTGGGGGGCTTTGGCAAAGGACCAGTTCCCCTCTCATATGTGCGGAAAACGCTTTATCCCCACTGCGGAACTAAAGCAGATGGACAATCTATTTATGCCCCATACGGACTACGCAAAGTTGAATCCATCCTGCTAGAAGGCGGATTTAGCCCAAATGACATCGCTATTGTCCACCCAGAGCAACTAGTTGACTTTATTGGACCAGAAACAAAAGCAGTCGGCATTTCAGCCATGGACCCAACGGGCATGGGCTACGTCAGCAA